>JAGOVY010000023.1 GCA_018060515.1 Anaerolineaceae bacterium
GGTAAAACCCCGCGCACTGCTTGCCAGGCGATTCTCAATCAATCTTTCGATGAACATAGATAACTGTTGTGCGTCTCTGAAAAGCCGAAGAAAGGTTGCAGCGCCATAGAGCGTCCAGGCACTCCACAAAGCCAATCCCATCAGAACAATCCGTTTATGCACCTTGCGCGAGAGAAAACGCTTTTCAAAGCTCAGCATCTCAATACGTATCCGATCAATGAGCTTTGGGTTTTCAGGAACCAGGCGAGAATAATTTTCGAGCAGATAGTTTCTCAAGTTCTCAGCCAAATCCACCAGAGGTTTAGACTCGTTACCGGTAATCACTCCGTCAAGCCGTTTAAGCAGGCTATGGTACTCATCGGGAGATAGGTCATGGTCCAGAACTTCGGAGAACTGATCCATAATTTGGTACATCTCCACTCTTACGGTTGACTTGCGCTTGCGGCGAAAAATCACAAAAAGCAGTACAGTGAGGAGAAAAAATACATACACAATCGGTGCTGCAGCCGGGTGAAAGTAGTCGTTGGTTTGTGTAATAAACTTGCCCACCTCGTCGATGAACAAACCTATCCCCAAGCCTGTGAGCAAGGCAGACAGGCGCAATACCCACTCGTTCATAAAGATGAGCGGCAAGATCGCCCCGAAGAAGAGCATCAACCCGCCCCATAATACATGCGCAATGTGGATTTCTCCAGCCCCGAGTTTCGGATAGCCGGTAATTTCGAGGAAAACCCGGGTGAGGCTGACAGAAGCTGCGAAACTCAGCAGGGTAATTAACAGGTATTGTGCCACACGTCTGCGGTGGACAGGTGTTCGGTCTTCAAATGGATTATGTCGTTCCAGCTTTCTCAAACTTCTTTTCATGCAGCTCTCATAATAATCGAAATTCTCAGGAAATGAAGTCCTTTACTGGGAATATTTTCAACCGGTTCCACCATACCCTTTCAGTCATAAGGCTAAAAGGACAGTTCGTTCTTGCTGGAATTATACAAAAATGCCGTTGAAGGTACAACGGCATTTCTGACCACAGTTTGAATCAGGATTACTTTGAAAGCTCGTGAGGGGTAACGCTGCCCTGACGCGCCAGGAAAATCATGTCGTTTAGGTGATAAATTCCTTCAGGGCACGCTCCGCTCGAAACCGCATTGGCAATGAAACCCTGAATTACCTCTCGGTCGGATGATTGATCCTCTCGCATCGGGCCAAGCTGACAAACCTCGGCAGATGGCAGCTCACCTGCCTGGCTGACGACCCACTCGATCATATAGGCCGATGCCGTAATGCGTGTGACGTTCATGGGATCAAAATCGCCTGAATACACAGATGGGGTCAGTTGTTTGTCAGCTAAGAGATACGCTTCAAAAATTGCTTCAACTGGATTACCCTCTTGATTTCGGTAATTTCTGAGCACGTTCATGCCCGATTGTGTGGCAGGCCACTCACCGAAAGGCAATGCGATCATATTCCTCAAACGCGGAATAAGGTCTTCTCTGCCAACGAGCGTGAGATAAAAGCGCGTGAGCCTGTCATTCTCCTCAATTTCAAACTGAATGTCTGGATCCGAGGTTCTACTCAAATCTGGATGGGTTAACAAGTGGTTGTAAGGACTGACGTTGTTTTCAATTGCCCAAGCCATTGTATTCCCCAGCTTCCGCCACATCGCATCCATGTCTTCACTGAAGAAAAAATGGCTGCCAATTTGACGATCGCCGTAATACTTATCACCCATATTGGAAAAACCCGCAGCGCTGAAACCGAAATCTGGGTTTTCCTGGGCAAACTGCCACATCACGCCAATACCCGAAAACTTGGAAGGGATGCCCTCTTCGGTTATATAAATCTGATCAGCAAACCAGAAATCATCCATCGTGATTACCAAGGGTTTTCTGCCAGGCGGAACAACGTAAGTTCCGTCTATCCAACTGCTCAGCGGCACAAGTGAGTAGCCGTTGTCATACAGCGCTTGTAATTGCCGGCGAAACTCAGAAAGGTAGATAAAAGTGGTGGCATCTTTTGTATCTTCATCAGGGATGAAGCGATGGTAAAGCAAAATTGGCGCTTTTTGATCAAATGACATAACCGTGGCATCTAAAAAGAATGGGATCTCCGTCGGCGTGGCTGTGGGTGCCGGGGTTGATGTAGGCGCGGGGGTTACGGTGTAGGTCGGTGTGGCAGTGGGCATGAACGATTGCGCGACTGAACAACCCGCAAGGAACAAGATTGAGATCAGCGCCATGCCCAGCAAGAGCAATGTTTTTCTTGTATATCTCATTCAATAGCCATCCATTTAAATTTTCGGCAGCAGAATTGACTGCTGTTTTTGATACTTACCTTTTCGATCCGCATAAGAGACTTCGCAAACTTCATCCCCCTCGAAGAATAAGACCTGGGCGATGCCCTCATTGGCATAGATCTTCGCCGGTGATTGTGTAATGTTGGAAATCCCCATCGTCACATACCCTTCCCATTCGGGTTCAAAAGGAGTGATGTTAACAATAATGCCGCAACGGGCATAAGTGCTCTTTCCAAAAGTAATCGTGAGCACTGAGCGTGGGATGCGGAAATACTCCACAGTGCGCGCCATCACAAATGAATTCGGAGGAATGATACACACATCGCCGACAAAATCATCCACCGATTGACTATCAAAGTTCTTTGGATCGATCAGCGCATGGTCGGGATTGGTAAAAACCTTGAACTCATTCGATAGCCGAATGTCATAACCGTAAGAAGACAAGCCATAGGAAATTACTCCCTCTCTGACCTGATTTTCAACAAAAGGCTCGATCATCCCATGTTCGAGTGCCATTTTCTTGATCCAATGATCCGCCTTAATTCCCATTCTTGCTCTCCATTGTTTGCCTGCGCTTTATAGGTTCGCCCGCTCTCTTAAGGATTGTGCGATTTCCTGCTCAATTTGCAGTATCTGCAGCCTGTAATTTTCAATATCCAATACCATTTGATCAGCCATTGATGGTATTTTTAAAGAATTGCGATTGGTCATCACATTTAAGCCGGCTATCCTTGCCGCTGCAATCGCCAGGTGAGCCGAAGATGCTGCATCTGAAATTGCATTCAGGTTGCCGATTGCGACCAATTCTTGTGCCAGATGCAAAACAGTCATCGCCAATCCAGCCACGCGATGCGGTACTTCCGCTGCATGTAAAATAGCCTTTTCCATGGCATCGTTGCGCAATGCAAGTTCTTCATCGTTGTTCTTTGGCAACCGCAGCGCTTCTATGTAACCCTCAAACGACGCAGAGTCTTCTACCACTGCCTTGGTTAATTGCAGGCGCATACTTTCAGCGATTTCAATGATCTCGTGCATGCGCTTTTCAACTTCAATGTACTTCTTCTTGCCGATGGTAACGCGGGCAACCATGGCCACCAACGCGGCTGCCTCGGCTGCGGTAAATGCCGCTGCCGACCCTCCGCCTGGGGTTGGGTTGCCGCTTGCCAAATCCTCCAAAAAAGCATACTCTGGCATGCTTTTCTCAACGGATGTTTCTTGAGCGGTGTATAAACGCCCTTCCAGGATCTGCTCGGGGTCAAACTGGTCGAGCTGGGTATACCAGATGGCAGAATCCACAAGTGCTGCCTGCGGGATAAGCCCAACCAGCTCGCTGTGGTGAATTGCCACGCCGTAACGCTGTGCTTCACGCCTGACCATTTCAACCACACGATAAATAGGCGTCTTTTTGAAATTCGTCAGGTTCATTGAAACCTGAGCCATGCCATCTACCAGCACCCCCATGCCCTTAACATAGCGCAGCCCGCCAGAAGAGTGCCGCACAGCTTTGGCGATCTTCTGTGCAATTTCAGTATCAGAGGTCGTCAGATAGATATTGAAGGCAATCAAAGGCGCGCGAGCGCCGATTACGGTCGCGCCGGCACTGCCGAGTTTCGAGGGGCCAAAATCAGGCGCCCTTTCGGGATTCACTCCAATTTCAGCTTTCAATCCCTCATATTGACCCTTGCGGATATATTCCAAGTTTTGTCGTTCTGGTACGGAAGCAGCTTCTTCATATAAGTATATAGGTATCGCCAGCTCTGTCCCCACCCTTTTACCTAACCTCTGCGCCATGGCTACACAATCAGCCATGCTTACATCTGAGATCGGCACAAAGGGGACAACATCTGTGGCGCCAATGCGCGGGTGCGCACCCTGATGCTGGTCGAGATCAATCAGCTCCTGCGCCTTTCTGATTGCCCGGAAAGCCGCCTCTTCAATAGATTCCGGCGCACCTACCATCGTAATAACCGTTCGGTTGTGATCCATATCAGAATGCTGATCGAGGATGTTTACCCCTGCCACTGATTGAATCGCAGCGACAATGGCTTCAACGACTTCCGGTCTGCGAGCTTCAGAAAAATTTGGGATACATTCGATTAATGGTTTTGTCATGTCTACCCTCTGTAAATAGATAATCCATTATAACCCAGCCTATGGTGGAGCAATTTTTAAAACCAGTGGCTTATTCTCTTTCTCTCCGTTTGGCTTCGTCCCAATAGGTGTCCATCTCTTCCAATGTCATGTCGCGCAGGTTCCGGCCACCCTTCTCTGCCTGTGATTCGATATAAGCGAAACGTTTTCGAAACTTCGTGTTGGTTTCACGCAGCGCTGTTTCCGCATCCACTTTGTACCAACGAGCCAGGTTTACCACGGCAAAAAACAAATCACCCAATTCTTCCGTAACTGCAGCAGGGTCTTCTTCTGCCTGGGCTTCTTCAACTTCATGCATTTCCTCCCGCACCTTGGCAACCACCGGTTCGATCGATGGCCAATCGAAGCCAACCCTTGCCGCGCGCTCTTGGATGGATTGCGCTTGTGAAAGTGCGGGCAGGCTGGGCGGAACGCCACTTAACACGCCATTTTCTTCTTTTTTGCTATTGCCGGCGCGTTCAAGCTGTTTGATTTTCTCCCAATTCTGTATCACCCCTTCTTCATCAGCCACCACTGCCGTTGAAAAGATGTGTGGATGCCGCGACACAATTTTCCGATTGATACCCTGCATTACGCGCGACATTGTAAACTCGTTTGACTCCGCAGCAATTTGCGAATGCAGCGCAATCTGCAGTAAGATATCGCCCAGCTCTTCGCGCAATCCTTCCAAATCTCCGCGATCCAGGCAATCGAGCGCTTCATAGGTTTCTTCCAGCAGATACTGCCTCAGGCTTTGGTGGGTTTGTTTACGATCCCAGGGGCAGCCATCTGGAGCGCGTAAGCGTGCAATCACCTGCATAAAACTTTCCAATGAGGCATCTTCAGATAAGGGAGGAAGATAGAGTGCTGCAGGTGTTTCTTTGAGCGTTGCTAACTTCTCAATTGTTATTGCATTCCAGGCGGCCGCAGCATGAGTTTCGCCTGCCAACAGATGAATGACGCTGTCTGCCGCATACACTTGCAGCAGAGACTGCTGTAAACGCAGCAGGTCAAATTCCGCGCCATCGGTTAAGAGCACAACTGACATGGCTGGTGAAAAAACGGGGTAAAGGTTATCTTGAAATTGCAGGATGTCAACGATTTGAAGCGCCCCATTTCGGAAGAAGCTGCTCTCCGTCAATTTCTCTTCGAGCCAATTGACGCCTGCAACCCATCTAACCGTTTGAGCTTGCTGCGCCAGAACCTGCGCCACCATATCCACACCAAGCGGGTAGAGCGATGTGACATAAACCAGCGTTGAAGCAGTATCTGCATCGGCAAATTGTTCAATGATCTGTTCATACCACTTCTTTTCACCTCTGCCATGGGTCAGGCTTAGCTGCAATGTTTGCCTACTGCCAAAGCCATTTGACTCAAGCCACTGCATGGCATATTTGCCTCGAGTTACAACTTGGGTATGTTCGGTAAACAAAGAAGCGACTAGCGCTTTTTCAGCGTCTACACCAACGATAATGAGTTCGCCAATATGCAAATCATTCATTTGTCCTCCAATTAAAAGATGCAGCCTTCCGGTTTGCCCCGGAAAAGATCAAGCCTGATCTTTTGCCTCCGCGGGCAACCATGTGACTGCATCTCATCCGTGACAGGATGAAATCCTGGCAGAATTTAACGTTTGGTGTAAGTAGGCGCCTTGCGGGCTCGCTTGAGACCTGGTTTCTTGCGTTCTTTCACGCGGGGATCTCTGGTAAGGTAGCCGTACTTGCGCAAGAGTGAAATGTTCTCTGAATTCAATTTCACCAGTGCACGCGCCAAACCCAATTGTACTGAATCAGTTTGTCCGCTGACGCCGCCGCCGCGAACTTTAACCGTGATATCGAAAGAAGCACGATCCTGCTCGGCTGCTGCCAGCGGTCCAAGGATGGCTTCAATATCACCGGTGCGTGGAAAATAATCTTCAAGCGGACGGTCATTGACGGTAAAAATTCCGTTGCCGCTCATCAGGCGCACACGCGCGCTGCTCTCTTTTCGACGACCAATTCCTTCGTAATACTGAATTGTCATTTTCTTCGTGCTCCTTTATGCAACCGGTTTCGGGTTTTGTGCAGCGTGTGGGTGCTCACTGCCGCCGTATACTTTGAGCCGTTTCATCAATGAACGTCCCATTCGATTATGAGGAAGCATGCCCCAAACCGCTGAAGTAATTACGCGATCGGGATGGTTCTTCATCTGGTCTTTCATGACAACGGTCGTCAAGCCGCCCGGATAATTAGAATGCCGGTAATATTTCTTTTCTTCAAGGCGTTTTTGGGTTACTTCGAGTTTCGAAGCATTAATCACCACCACCACGTCCCCCATATCCACTCCGGGTGTGAAGGTCGGTTTGTGTTTGCCAAGCAAAAAGGCTGCAATCTGAGTTGCCAGCCGGCCGACGCCCTGCCCTGCCGCATCAACGAGCAGCCATTCGGGTTCCTGTTTTCCTTTAAGGACGTATGTTTTGTCCACTCTCTCATCTCCATTAGCGGGTATTTTCTACCAGCCATTATTTATTTTTTACTCACAGGTGGTGTTCAGCTTTTTATTATACGTCACACCCACCAGTGAAAGCCCCTGCGCCGGCGCCAGGCCGGGTTTCAGCTTTCTTCCACCTTGCAACGCGCTTTCAATCAAATCAAGTGACAGATTCCCTTTAGCGAACTGTACCTGAATGTAAACCAGTCGCCTTACCATGTGATAGAGAAAAGCATTCGCTTCAACTTCAAACTCCCATCCGGCGGCGTTCTCACGCCATTGACTGGTGAAGATCTCTCTCACAGTACTGCCTTCTGCCTTCATCGGTCTGCCAAAGGCAGAAAAATCGTATTGACCAATGAACCTGGCTGCAACTAATGCCAGCAGCTCACCTGGCAGTTCCGGCCAAACGCGCCATGCAAAGCGTTCAAAGAGCGGATGCCGCACTGGCGACTGATAAAGCGTGTAACGGTACTTGCGGCTTGAAGCGTCATAACGGGGGTGGAACTCGGCTTCTACCTCGGATATTTGAATCACCGCTACATCGTGAGGCAATCGGGCGTTCAACGCGTTCAACAAATCGGCAGATGAGTGTTGCCAATCGAATAAAAAACCTACAACCTGTCCTGAGGCATGCACACCTGCATCGGTGCGCCCTGCGAATTGGATTGCCTTCTGCTGCCAGCCTAACGATTGCAGTGCACTTTCAATTACGCTCTGAACAGTTCGCCTGTTTCCCTGGCGTTGAAAACCGGAAAAATCAGTACCGTCGTATGCAAGGATTAATTTGTAAAGAGCCATTCGACCCCATCCGATCTATGCGGGTGGGATTATTCTTCTACCAACTCGATCTGAACCATCTCAGCAGAATCGCCAAGTCGCGGTCCAAGTTTATATATGCGTGTGTAACCGCCATTGCGGCTTTCATATCGCGGACCGATTTCATCAAACAATTTCTTTACAATTACAGGGTTGCCAATGCGGGCAGCAGCCTGGCGGCGTGCATAAACTTTTTCTGCATCACTGCCTTTCATGCTGCGGCGTGCCAGTGTAATCAATTCTTCTGCCTCGCCGCGGATAAACATTGCCTTGGCACGCGTGGTCTGAATCCGTTCATGATCAAACAACTGTTGAATCATAGTGCGGCGTAAAGAATCACGCTGGTCTTTATCTCTTCCTAATCTGTATCCAGCAACTTGATGACGCATATCTACCTACTCCAACTCTTTATCTTCAGGTAAAAAGCCTTTGTCTTTCATCTTGTCGCGCAATTCATCTCGGCTAATAATACCGAAATTCCTGATTGACATTACAGCTTCTTCACCTTTTTCTAATAACTCCAATACGTCGCCGACAGTTTTAATTCCGGTTCGTTTGAGTGAATTGAAAACCCTCACTGAGAGATCCAGGTTTTCAATCGGAGTTTCGGCAGCCTCGCTCGTTAGATGGTTGCCGACGACTTCTTTCTCAACACCGAATAAAACAGTCTCATCTTCTACACCGCTGATAAACCTGAGGTGATCGATGATAATTTTTGAAGATACAGACAGAGATTTCTCAGGAGAAATGGTGCCGTCTGTCCAAACTTCAAGAATCAGGCGGTCAAAGTTTGTGCTCTGACCTACACGCGCAGAACCAACACTGAAATTTACTCTCTTTACAGGGCTGTAAATTGCATCAACCGGCAGTTCGCCGATTGGTAGCTTGCCACTGCGGTCTGAGGATGGAGAGTAACCGCGACCGCGATCCACAGTAAAGTCAATATCCAATTTTGTTTTAGGATCATCTACTGTGAAGAGGTACAGCTCTGGATTGACGATTTCAACCTCAGCCGGCACCTGAATATCAGCAGCCGTTACAATGCCTTCGCCACGAACATCCAAGTTCAAATGCGCAACGTCGCCTTCATGCAGGATCATGCGAATTTGTTTAACCTGCAGGATTACCTGGTTCACGTCTTCTCTCACACCAGGGATATCCACAAATTCATGGGTGACATCAGAAATGCGCATGGAGGTGATGGCGGCGCCATCAAGCGATGAGAGCAGAACCCGGCGCAAAGAATTACCGAGCGTATCTCCGAAGCCTCTCTCCAATGGAGAGATTACAAATTTACCGTAATTGCGAGCTTCAGCCTCGCGTTCGATCTTGGGTGTGACCATATTACCTAATGCGCACACAATACACCCCTTTCCGAAACTGAATCATATCCTATCATCGGTTTGCCGCCTTAGCGTGAGTAGTACTCAACGATCAACTGTTCATTCAAACTGCCGTCAATTTCTGAACGTTCCGGCAGCCTGAGTACTCGCCCTGAAAGGTTCTTTACATCACGGTCCATCCACACAGCAGATAATCTCTTCTCGGCGAAATCAGGCAATTCCTTGAAAAAGGTCAGTTTCTTTGAGCTTTCTTTGACTGCAACGGTTTCACCAGGTTTCACCAGCATTGAGGGGATATCGGCACGGTTTCCATTAATTGTGAAATGACCATGATTGACAAGCTGGCGTGCTTGCGCACGATTTTCTGCGTATCCAAGCCGATAGACAACATTGTCAAGCCGGCTTTCGAGTGTTTGCAGCAGATTCAAACCTGGCAAGCCGCGAGCACGCAGTGCAAGCTGATAGTTGCGTCTGAATGGGCGCTCCATCATACCGTAAACGCGGCGTGCGCGTTGTTTGGCACGCAGTTGGCGCGCATAATCAGATTCACGTTCGCTGCGACCTTGTCGTGTACGTCCGTGTTCTCCGGGAATGAAACCACGTTTTTCGAAAGCACACTTCGGTGTGAAGCAGCGGGTTCCCTTCAAGAATAATTTTTCACCTTCTCGCCGGCAAAGTTTGCAGACCGGACCAGTATATTTTGCCATTTTTATCCTTCTCCTTTAGATTACACGCGGCGTTTCTTCGGTGGCCGGCAGCCATTGTGCGGTACCGGGGTGATATCCGTAATTGAACGAACTTTCAGTCCAAGCCCTTGAACGGCGCGAATCGCTGATTCACGACCAGGACCAGGTCCTTTGATAATCATGTCGACTTCCTGCACTCCCATATTTTGGGCGGCTTTAATTGCCTGTTCAGCGGCAAGGCGCGCGGCGAAAGGCGTGCTTTTGCGAGAGCCTTTGAATCCGGCAGAACCAGCGCTGCCCCAGCAAAGCGAATTGCCTTGCTGATCGGTAACAGTCACAATGGTATTGTTGAATGATGCAAAAATATGCACCTGTGCAGATGACACGGTTCGTTTGGTTTTGCGTGTCGTACTTGAACGACGCGTTAAGCGAACATTTTGAGCCATAATTCCTCGTTTATCTTTTCTTCAGTTTCAAATAGTTATCTGCTTATCATTCAGATCAGGTTGCCGCGGGGGGAGAAGGCACCCCTCCCGATCTGCAGGTTGGGCAGATTATTTCTTGGCTGCCCCACGACGGCGGCCGCGACCAGCAACTGTCTTTTTAGGACCTTTGGCTGTACGTGCGTTTGTCCGGGTTCTTTGCCCATGAGCTGGCAGGTTGCGGCGGTGGCGTAAGCCACGGTAACAACCAATTTCAATCAGACGCTTAATATTCATCTGAACTTCACGTCGAAGATCACCTTCAACTTTGTAGTTCTTTGCAATATATTCACGCAAAGCAGCAACTTCAGTTTCAGTTAGATCTTTGATCCTGATATCAGGATTTACCTGTGTTGATTTCAGAATCTCCTGTGAACTCGATAAACCTATACCATAGATATAGGTCAATCCAATTTCAACCCGCTTGTTTCGCGGAAGGTCGACACCTTCAATTCTCGCCATTGTTCCCTCTATCCTTGTCGCTGCTTATGCTTAGGATTTTCGCAAATAACAAATAAAATGCCACTGCGCTTCACAATTTTGCACTTCGCACAACGCTTGCGAATTGATGCTGATACTTTCATTTTGCGTACTCCTCGTTCTCGCTCTTAATCCGAATTTAAGATTTTACTACTACTTCCATTTTCCGTCCAGAACAAACCCATCTCCCAGCGTAGTAAGGATCAGCGGTCCGTTCTCGGTTATTGCCACAGTGTGTTCAAAATGCGCCGTCAAAGAACCATCAGCGGAGGATACCGTCCATTGGTCTGGAAGAACCCTTGTATAGGGCGTACCCACAAGCAGCATCGGTTCTAAAGCAATGGTCATCCCATTGCGTAACACCATTCCTTTACCTGCCACGCCATAATTCGGTGCTTGCGGTCCTTCGTGCATGGCGCGCCCTACCCCATGCCCGGTATACTCGCGCGTCACATGAAATCCACACCCTTCAGCGTGCTGTTGAATCGCCGCAGAAACGTCACCCAGGTGATTCCCTGCAACCATTTTGGAAATTCCAGCGAAAAGTGCGCCTTCTGTGGCATCGATCAACTTCCGTGCTTCTTCGCTTACCTCGCCGACAGGAGCAGTAAAAGCGGCGTCGCCAACATAACCCTCGTAAACCGTGCCGCAATCTACTGAGACGATATCGCCGTCTTTGAGCTTGCGCTTTCCCGGGATGCCGTGAACCATTTCATGATTTACACTGACATTGGTACTCGCCGGATACGGGTAAGGTCCGGGATAGCCTTTGAAGGGGCTATAGCAGCCATATTTCTTCAACACTTCCTCAGCCGCGGCGTTCAAGTCGGCTGTGGTTACGCCTGGTCTGATCGTATCGCGAGCTGCAGTGAGCGCTTCGGCATTGATTCTACCAGCCTCACGCATGATCGCAATTTCCTGGGGGGTCTTTATAGTAATCTGTCGATCCCAAGACATCTTTCAGGCTTTCTTGATCGCATGTAAAAGAGCAGTTGATACTTCATCAATGGGTTTTGTCCCATCTATTTCAACCAACAAACCGTTTTCCTGATAGAAGCGAATTAACGGTGCAGTTTGTTCTTGATACACCTTAATTCGGTTTAGAACCGTTTCAGGTTTGTCGTCGTCACGTTGGTAAAGATCCGATCCATCCAAGTCGCAAACCCCAGGCTTCGCGGGAGGATTGAAGGATTCATGGTAAACATGCCCGCTTGCACGGCAGGTCCATCTTCCACTTAGGCGTGAAACCAGAATTTCTTCAGGCACTGAGATAAAAGGGACCAAATTCACCGCAGCGTTGAACTCACGGAGCATCACAGACAATGCCTCTGCCTGCGCCGGCGTACGCGGGAAACCATCCAAAAGTGCACCTTGCTCACAATCAGGGCGGCTCAGTCTCTCGCGAATCATACCAATGGTTACATCGTCAGGAACCAACTCACCCCGATCAATGAAGGTTTTGGCATGTTTGCCAAGTTCGGTTTCTGCTTTGAGATTCTCCCTGAACAGATCTCCAGAAGAGACATGCACCAAACCGTACTCTTCAGCGATACGCTGTGCTTGTGTTCCTTTGCCTGCGCCTGGCGGCCCAAGTAAAACGATATACCGCGCCATGCTAACCCTTGATGATGCTTTCGTCGTAACCGTGTACTTTCAATTCGGTTTCGATAATGGAGAAGGTATCGCGAACAACACCAACGACAATCAGCAAGCCCGCAGCAGACACTACGAAAGCGCTCGCTCTCGTGATCGGTAGGATGGCGCCAAGTATATAAGGCAGCACAGCCACAAAACCGAGAAATACCGCTCCAGGCAGCGTGATGCGTCGTTGAACTTTAGTGAGGTATTTCTGCGTAGGCGCACCGCGCACAACACCGGGGATCTGCGCACCTTGCCGTTTGAGCGTCTCGCCATAATTTTGTTGGGCGAACAGCACATCCGTATAGAAGAAGGTGAAGAAAACCACCAGCACAAAGAACAGAACCGGGTACACCCAGCCATCGCCGCCGAAGATCCGGTAAACACTAAACCAAAAACCATCAGATTTGCCGGCGATGAAATAGCTGGCAATCAAAGCGGGGAATGAGAGGAAAGTTTGCGCAAAAATGAGCGGGATCATCCCTGCCATATTAACCATCAGCGGCAAGTTACTTCTTACCGGCATTGACATGCGGTTGCCGATGCGTCGGCCTGGGAATAACACAGGCACATTGCGCCTGCCCTGCGTAACAAACACAATGGCAAAGATCGTAAGCGCCAATAATGCCAAAATGAGAATCATTACCCACCAACCATTTTCTTTATCCGCAAGGATTGCCAACAGGTTAGTAGGGATACGAGAAATGATGCCTGCGAAAATGATCAACGATAGACCCTGGTTTGGAATACCAAACTCAGAGATCAACTGACCCAGCCAAATACCAAACATTGTTCCCGCGACCATGCTGACTAACATGGTAACCGTTGGCAGCAATGATTCGCCTGTAAACCCAAAAGGAGTTCTGAGCACGCTGCCGGTCGTAACCATAGAGTTGAAAATATTCACCTGTCCAATCGCCGAAAGAAAAGCCATGGGGATTGTCAATAAGGTGGTCCATTTTTCCATCAGAGAACGACCTTCGCGCGGGTTTTCTTTTAACCGGCGATCGAGTGCGGGGATAATTGGTACCAACAACTGGATGATAATTTGCGATGTAATGTAAGGATAAACGCCCATCGCGAGGATGGAGAAATTCGAGATGGTTCCGCCTGAAAGCAGGTCAAGCAAATTAAACAGTGAAGCTCCGGCGCCTCCCATCTCTGATATTGAGCGGATAACCTCACGGTTGATACCCGGAACAGGTACATTGGCAGCAAACCGATAAATCACCAGCAAGAGCAAAGTGATTAACAGTTTCTTCCTGATGTCTTCAGATGTCCATAAATAGCGCCAGGCTGATCGCTTCATTCATTACTCCTTGGGGGTGCGGTCAGGCGACAATTTCTACTTTGCCGCCAGCCGCTTCGATCTTCTCTCGAGCAGATTTGGTAATCCGCTGAACCTGAACAGTTAAAGCCACCTTAACATCACCTCTGCCCAAAAGGCTTACGGGATTGCTGGATTTATGAAGCAATCCGTTTTCTCGCAGGGTTTCATGGGAGATGGTGCTGCCTGCTTCAAACCTTTCAAGTTGGTCAAGGTTAACTTCATTGTATTCCACCCGATTAGGCGGAGTAAACCCTTCACCACGGATGAAGGGAAGGCGGCGATAGAAAGGCAGGTTACCGCCCTGGCGATACAAGTTGCCGCCTGAACCGGCGCGGGCACCTAAACCTTTGGTACCCCGCCCGCCCGTCTTGCCCTGGCCGGCAGCCGTGCCACGACCTTTTCTCTTGGCTTTCTTGGTGGCGCCTTCATTTGGCGCAAGATCATGTAATTTCATTTGACTTCCTGCTCTTCAACTTTAACAAGATGATTAACTTTCAGTAACATACCCCGGACCACCGGTGTGTCTGCATGTTCAACCGTTTGGTTCATATGGCGCAGACCCAAAGCGCGAATGGTGCCTTTATGTTTTTCAGAATATCCGATCACACTTTTTACCAGTGTAATTCGGAGTTTCTTTTCAGTATCTTTTTTCTTAGCCATTCTTCCTCCGTTCCCAGTACGGAATCAGCTCTTTTACGGGTTTACCGCGGCGAGCTGCTTCAGCTTCCGGAGATTTCAACTGGTATAAGGCATCGAACGTTGCTTTAACCACATTCAACACATTGGCGCTGCCAAGTGATTTGGTAAGAATGTCGCGAACACCAGCGGCTTCTAATACGGCACGTACACCACCAGCAGCGATAACGCCAGTTCCAGCAGAAGCCGGTTTGAGAAATACTACCGCGCCGGAGGTTTTGCCGGTTACTTCATGCGGGATGGTAGTGCCAGTCAACGTTACTTTGCGGATGTTCTTGTGCGCCCGTTCAGTGGCTTTGCGCATGGCATCAGGAACTGCGTTTGCTTTACCGATTCCAATGCCCACTTTACCGTTATTATCACCAATTACCACGGTGACGCGAAACTGGAAGCGCCGGCCGCCTTTGACAACTTTCGCCACACGCGCAATTTCAATTACGCGCTCGTCGTATTGTGCTTCCAGGGGTTGATATTCCATCATATCCATATAATTAGCCCTCTATCTCTTCCAGATTCCCTAAAACTCGAGCCCAGCTTCACGGGCGGCATCAGCTAATGCTTTTACACGTCCGCCATATCTGAAACCACCGCGATCAAACACTACCTGTTTGATGCCTTTTTCAATGGCACGCTGCGCCACAAGCTCACCAACAAGCTTGGCTTGTTCCATTTTCTTTAAACCAGCGGTCTTCTCCCTCAGTTCTTGATCAATGGATGATGCTGCAGCCAGGGTAACGCTGGCATCATCATCAATCACCTGGGCGTAGATCTCCTTGAGGCTGCGAAAGACACTCAGGCGGGGGCGATCAGCGGTACCGTTGATGTACTTGCGTACACGGCGGTGCCTGTGAATTCTTGCTTCTGTACGATTATTTTTTGCCATGTTCTCTCACCTGCCTTAAGATTTCGCCTTGCCAGCTTTACCGGCTTTGCGGCGGATCTTCTGACCTTTATATCTGATTCCTTTACCCAGATAGGGTTCGGGAGGTCTGATTTTTATGATGTCGTCAGCCAACTGCCCGATAACTTCTTTATCTGAGCCGTGGATTTTCACCAGCCGGATTTTACTGTCGATTTCAAAGTGCACACCGGCGGGCGGTACGATTGTGAAAGGATGCGAATAACCCACAAACAATACCAGTTTTTCACCATCCATCTCAACACGGTAACCGACTCCATCAACTTCGAGCTCAATGGTAAACCCAGTGGATACACCGGTAACCATATTGTATAAAACAGCCCGCGTTGTGCCGTGCAGCGCACGGACCGATGCCAGATCTGAACTTCTCTTTACAGTAAGTACGCCATCTTCCTTGGTGATTGAAATTTCAGGTGAAAACACCCGCTTCATTTCACCTTTCGGACCTTTTACTGATACTTCTGAGCCGTTAATTTCAACTTGAACTGACTCAGGGACTGTGATTGGTAATTTACCTATACGAGACACGATGACTATCCTCCTTTACCCGGCGCTACCATACCTTGCAGAGGATTTCACCGCCAATACCAAGCTGGCGAGCTCTCTGCCCGGTCATAACACCCTTAGGGGTGGATAGGATCGAGATACCCATCCCGGCCAAAACCCAGGGGATGTCTTGTTTTTTACTATAAACACGGCGGCCCGGTTTGCTAACACGTTCTAATCCGGTAATTACCGCTTCCTTTTCTCTGCGTTCGCCGACATATTTAATCTTGATGCGCAAGGTCATAATGCCAGGCTTGTCGCTTTCAACTACTTCATATCCTTCAATGAAACCTTCCTCTTTCAAGATACGGGAGATTTCCTCCTTGATCTTGGAGTGAGGCATGGCAACCACGGATTGGCTGGCCATGACGCCATTCCGGATACGGGTCAACATATCTGCTATTGGATCATTTACACTCATGTTTCTTCCTCCGAATTGGCTTTACCAGGATGACTTGGTTACGCCAGGTACTTCGCCTTCAAGCGCGAGCTCTCTAAAGCAAATGCGGCATAAACCAAATCGCCGAATATATCCACGCGGTCTTCCGCAGCGTTTGCAGCGATTCCGCACCTGATTAGGGTATTTTCTTCGTAATTCACGAAATTCCATGCATTTCTTTGCCATACTAATCCTTCCTGAAAGGCATACCGAGCATTTGCAGCAGGGCATGAGCCTGGTCATCAGATGGGGCACTGGTTACGATGGTAATTTCCATGCCGCGAACTTTGTCGACTTTGTCATATTCGATCTCAGGGAAAATAATTTGTTCCCTCAGCCCTAAAGTATAGTTTCCCCTGCCATCGAAGGCTTCAGCCGAAACACCGCGGAAGTCACGGACACGGGGAAGTACGATGTTCATTAATCGATCGAGAAAAGCCCACATTTTATCACCGCGCAGTGTAACCGCAGTACCAATAGCACGCCCTTCACGCAGTTTAAAGTTCGCAATGCTCTTTCGCGCCTTGGTGATCACTGGTTTCTGACCAGTGATTGTGGTCAGGTCTTGCACGGCGGCATCGAGCGCTTTGGGGTTTTCCATCGCTTCGCCCATGCCAATGTTCACAACAACCTTCTTGATTCTGGGTACCTGCATGATATTGCTCAGTTCCAGAGATTTCATCAAAGCTGGCGTGATTTCGTTTGTGTAACGTTCTTTCATCACATTCATTATGAATTCTCTCCTCAACGGCCTAATCGTCGATAAACGTGCCGCAGTCTTTGCATTGACGCCGGGTTCTGCCATCTTCGCGGATCAATGCCACACGGACTGGTTTATTGCATTTTTTACATACAATCGCCACATTTGAAATGCTTATCGGCGCTTCGAACCGAACAATACCCGGGTTTACTGTGCGACCCTGAGACTGAACCTGCCGCTGATGTTTTGTGCGCAGGTTTACACCCTGAACCACGACACGGTTTTCATCAGGAAGGACTTTGATGACGTCACTGCGTTTACCCTTGTCGTTTAGGGGGCCGCTGATGACTTCAACCTGATCGCCTTTTTTGATTTTTACTTTCATGCATTCGCTCCTATCTCTCTGTTTACAGAACTTCAGGTGCCAGAGAGACGATCTTCATATAGCCTCGTTCGCGAATTTCACGCGCAACCGGTCCGAAGATGCGTGTACCTTTGGGATTCTGACCATCTGTATCAAGGATCACTGCAGCATTGTCATCAAATCGAATCGAAGAGCCATCTTCACGCCGCCATTCTTTCGATGTTCGGACAATAACCGCTTTTACGATATCGCTCTTTTTTACAGAGCCCTGAGGGGTAGCCGATTTGACTGTGGCAATAACGATATCACCAACCGCCCCAAATTTCCTTCTTGAGCCACCCACCACCTGAATTACGAGAATTTCTCGTGCACCAGTGTTATCAGCAACTTTTAGTCGAGACTCCTGCTGAATCATTCAACCGCCTCCTCAGCAACTTCAAGCGTCTTGCCTTCGCGCTTGAGAATGGATTCAACAACCCAGGTTTTCTCTTTTGAAATGGGGGCTGTTTCTACGATCTGAACTTTATCTCCGATTTTGCATCCCAATTCATCATGCGCCTTAACCTTCTGGCGTGAGTGCACCACTTTACGATAAAGCGGGTGTTGGTAAGTGCGAGAAACCTCCACCACCACGGTTTTCATCATACGGTTGCTGGTTACAATTCCGGTCAAACGACGTCTTTGATTCATTTTGCACCTTCCAAATTCTTGCCTTGCTCGCGCTCACGCAAAATCGTCTCGTACAATGCAATTTGACGCCGGGTGGTTTTTAACCGGCTGGTGTCCGTCAGTTGACCTGTCACCAGCTGAAACCGGAAGTTCATCAACTCGTTACGAGTATCGGCGAGTTTGGTTTTTATTTCTTCAGTAGACAATAGTCGGATGTCGTTAGTTTTCATAATCCCTCTCCAACTTCTTGACTACGAGCTAATACTTTAGTCTTGATCGAGAACTTGTAACCGGCCTGGTTCAGCGCGTGAATCGCTTCATCATGGGTCAAACCGCTGATTTCGAACATAATTCTGCCCGGTTTAACTACGGCAACATAATACTCAACATTACCCTTACCTTTACCCATACGGGTTTCCATTGGGCGATGGGTATAGGGTTTATCAGGGAAGATGCGAATCCACACCTTTCCACGGCGTTTCATCGAATGAACGATGGCACGGCGGGCGGCTTCAATTTGACGGGCGGTAATCCACCCGGGTTCCAACGCCTGAAGGGCGTATTCACCCACAATCATCTCCGCGCCTCGCTGTGCTCTACCGGTCATCCGACCGCGCATCACTTTGCGCCATTTTACACGTTTAGGCATCAACATAGCTGCAACCTCTTTCACATAAACCGGGAAAAGCCCCAGTATAATATCTATTCACTAACGTAAACACCCTCGGTTGACTCAACTTTCTCTTCGAGCCCCGGGATGATTTCTCCCTTATAAACCCAAACCTTTACACCAATCCGACCATAAGTGGTCAGTGCCTCGGCGCGAGAAAAATCAATGTTCGCACGAAGTGTCTGCAAAGGAACTGTGCCTTCACGCATCCAGACAATTCGCGCCATTTCAGCACCACTCAAACGCCCAGAGACAGAAACTTTAATTCCTTCTGCTCCTTGTCTGATCGCCTGTTGTAATGCACGTTTCATTGCCCGGCGATAACTGACGCGGCGTTCGATTTGACCGGCGATATTCTTTGCCACCAAAAAAGCGTCGCAATCTGGTGCTTTGATCTCTTTGATTTCCAGGTCGATCTTTTTGCCTGTCAGAGCTTCAAGTTCGGTGCGGATTTTCTTAATCGAATCGCCTTTGCGCCCGATTAATATTCCCGGTTTCGCGGTGTGAACAACAACCTTAACTTTACCTGGGGATCTGTCGATCTCAACAAGCGAGATTCCTGCCTTATCGTTTTCTTTTTGGATGCTGCGTCGGATGATGAGATCCTGGTGCAACTGATCACGATACTCTGCGCCTTCGGCAAACCAGCGCCCTTCCCAGGGTTGGTTGATTCCAAGACGAAAACCAATTGGATGTACTTTTCGACCCATAATTTCTCCTGGTGTCCTAATTCAAGCGGACGGATGGGTTATACCCTGCCGTCCTGCTGGTTTCTATTCCTTCTCTCGCAGCACAATAGTGATGTGAGAGGAGCGTCTCAACAACGGCTTGAAGCGTCCACGAGCGCCAAAACTACGCCACTTGCGGGTTGGTGCTTCATCGGCGGTAATTGCATAAACGAATAAATCATCACGGTTGACGCCAAAATTCTCTTCAGCATTTGCAACCGCAGAAGCAAGCAGCTTGCCGACATGTTGCGCGGCTACCTTGTTGGTGAATTTTAACATCGTCATTGCTTCAACAGCGGGTTTGCCGCGTACCAGGTCGATGACCAGGCGTGTTTTTTGTGCAGAAACACCGCAGTTTTTTAATTCAGCGCGGATATCAGTAGCCATTCTTACCTCGCTCCGCTTGACTTACCGGACATGTGCCCTCTGAAATGACGCGTTGGGGCAAACTCACCCAAGCGGTGACCAACCATGTTCTCAGTAATGTAAATGGGTACGTGCCGCCGACCATCATGCACTGCGATTGTGTGTCCAACCATCTGCGGGAAAATAGTGCTCGCCCTGCTCCAGGTTCTGACAACCTTCTTTTCGCTTTGCATGTTCATGGTTTCAATTTTCTTCAACAGTTTCGGGTCAATGAACGGCCCTTTTTTGAGCGATCTAGACATAATTCTTTCGTCCCTTCTTCTCGGTTATGCTTTCTGCCTGATTACCGTTTGCCAGTATTGCGGCGCCGCACGATGAACTTGTTCGTCATCTTATTACGGCGGGTGCGATAACCACGAGTGGGTTTGCCCCAAGGAGATTTCGGCCCTGGCATACCAACCGGTTGCCGGCCTTCTCCACCACCATGCGGATGGTCGTGGGGGTTCATCGCAGTTCCGCGAACGGTTGGGCGAATGCCCATGTGGCGTTTTCGGCCAGCTTTACCGATTTTGATATTACTGTGATCCGAATTTCCAACCTGGCCAATCGTCGCATAGCATTTTTGCAAAACGAGCCGTACTTCGCCAGAAGGCATTCGTATCTGAGCGTAATCACCTTCTTTGGCTAAAAGTTGTGCCGAGGTTCCTGCAGAACGAACAAGCTGCCCGCCCTTTCCCTCTTTTAGCTCTATATTATGCACAAGCGTACCAACCGGAATATTTGAAATCGGCAGGCTATTGCCAGGGCGAATTTCAACATTCGCGCCTGAAACAATCGTATCGTTTACTTTTAGGCCAATAGGAGCGATGATGTAGCGTTTCTCGCCATCTGCATAATGGAGCAGCGCCAGCCTTGCGGTGCGATTGGGATCATACTCAATAGCTGCAACTTTGGCTGGAATATCGCGTTTGTCACGTTTAAAGTCGATAATTCGAATGTATTGCCGCGTGCCGCCGCCCTGATGGCGAACCGTGATCCGTCCCTGGTTGTTTCTACCTGCATTGGCTTTACGAATAACAATCAGTGAGCGCTCAGGCTTCGATTTTGTAATTTCTTCGAAGCTGTAACCGGTCATATTTCGGCGACTTGGGGTTGTGGGTTTATAAACCTTGATAGCCATTACTCCACCCCTTCAAAGATAGGAATACGATCCTCAGGGCTAAGCGTGACGATCGCTTTTCGGTAACCGGAATTACGTACCAGCAACCTTCGGCTGCGCGCACGGCGAGAACGCTTTGCAGGCGCATTGATGATGTTCACCTTGAGTACGTTGACATTAAAAAGTTTTTCTACCGCATCTTTTACCATCGTACGGTTGGCGTCATCTGACACTTCGAAAACATATTGGTGTAAGTTGCTAGCCAAATAATTAGTTTTTTCCGTTACGATCGGTCGGCGGAGGATATCGTAAATCGTGCTCATCTTATTCTCCTACCTGGCCCAGATTCGCCTTTATCAATTCCAGCGCATCAACCGGCATAATCACCTTGTCATAGACCATGATGTCGCGGATATTGAGGTAATTG
Source organism: Anaerolineaceae bacterium (assembly GCA_018060515.1). Taxonomy (GTDB): domain Bacteria; phylum Chloroflexota; class Anaerolineae; order Anaerolineales; family Anaerolineaceae; genus UBA6107. The sequence continues at coordinate 21,354 of JAGOVY010000023.1, forward strand.
GCGTTCAATACCTTGGCATCTGGAATATTGTTGGTGGAGCGCTGAATGCCTTCGTAGGATTCCGTTGCAGGAATCAGCACGAGGGCGGTTGCATCTCCAACCAGGGTATCAAGCGCGCTGGCCATCAATCGGGTTTTGGGTTCTTTCAACTTTAATTCATCCACAACCACAATCATAGATTCGGCTGCTTTAACCGAAAGCGCAGAACGTAAGGCAGCCTGGCGCATTTTCTTGGGCATGTTTTGATTGTAAGAGCGCATGTGTGGTGTATGGACCTTTCCGCCGCCTCTCCATTGAGCCGAACGGGTTGATCCCTGCCTTGCACGCCCTGTACCTTTTTGCCGCCAGGGTTTTTTACCGCCGCCGGCAACATCACTTTTTACTTTCGTTTCGTGAGTGCCCAGCCTGGCGTTTGCCATTTGCATCACGTATGCCTGATGCATCAAATCAATATTAATTGGGGCTTCAAAGATCGCCGATGGTAATTCCACCGTACTGACCTTCTTCCCTTCCATGTTCAAAACTTCAACTTCCATTGTCATTCGCTCCATTTGTCCAGGTTAATGTCAAAAAAACCACCGGACCTAACCTTTCCGTGATTCTTTGATCAGAACGAGACCACCGCGTGCGCCTGGCACGGAGCCATTGACACCGATGACATTGCGTTCTACATCAACCAGAACGACTTTAAGATTCTGCGCGGTCACTGCCTCATCGCCCATGTGACCAGGTCCGCGTGAACCTTTGTATACGCGGCCAGGGGTGGTGGTACCACCACGTGAGCCCGGGGCGCGAAGACGATCAGACTGGCCATGCGTCTTTGGTCCACCACGAAAATGATAACGCTTGACGCCGCCTGCAAACCCTTTACCCTTACTTGTTCCCGAAACGTCAACCTTTTCGCCAACAGCAAAAAGCGTGACATCAATCTTGTCACCTTCAGCTACTTGAATTTCTTTAGCCGGGAATTCGCGCAGGTATTTAAGGGGAGGTAAGTTGTTGCGCTTGAGATGGCCTAACTCACCGCCAGCCAAACGTTTCGGTTTGACTTCTTCGAAACCCAGCTGCACTGCAGAATAACCTTCATTTTGCAGTGTTCGTACCTGGGTAACGAAACACGGCCCAGCTTCGATAAGCGTGACAGGGAGCGCCGCGCCATTTTCATCGAAAATCTGGGTCATGCCGATTTTCTTTCCGATCAGCCCTTTAAACATTTCAGTTGTTCTCCTTCATTCTTTTTTATCGAGACTGTCAGCCTGGGCTTGGCTGCATCATCCCTAAACAATTCAGTCAGCAGTTTGCTGCGGCACTATCGGTTTTTGTCTGGTGCGCTCACAATACCACTCTTGAATTGCTTTTTGGGCTTTCACCCAAAACCGAAATATTATACCGCTACTTTCGGTATTTGTCATCGGTTTATTGATTTTTTAAGGTGATCTACCGTACTAATAAAGTTCGAATTCGCGGTAATTATTTATATTTTAATTTCAATGTCCACGCCAGAAGGCATGTTCAATCTCATCAACATGTCAATGGTCTTGGCATCTGGATCAAGTACATCAATAACCCGGTTATGAGTGCGAATCTCAAAATGTTCATGAGAATCTTTATCTATGAAGGCTGAACGCCTCACTGTGAAACGTTCAACACGTGTTGGCAGAGGTACCGGGCCAACTACCTGTGCTCCGCTGCGTTCTGCCGTTTCGACAATCCTCTTGGCAGATTGATCGAGAACACGGTGGTCATATGCTTTCAAACGAATTCGAATCTTCTGTTTTGCCATTTTCTCTACCTATGCTATGATTTGTGTGATTCTGCCGGCGCCAACCGTCAGACCACCTTCACGAATCGCGAATGTTGAGCCCTGCTCCAACGCTACCGGAATGATCAGTTCGCATTCCATGGTGATGTTGTCACCAGGCATGACCATCTCCACACCTTCCGGCAGCTTGATCGATCCCGTCACATCCATCGTGCGGATGTAGAACTGCGGGCGATAGCCAC
>JAGOVY010000024.1 GCA_018060515.1 Anaerolineaceae bacterium
GTGGAAAGAATACCCCCAACAATTCATTCATCTGTAAAGAGTGCCAACTGACCCCTTATTACTTTTCTGACGCCTGCTCTTGGGCAGCCTACGGCGGCAGCCTGCGTGAGGCGATTCACGCCTTAAAGTATCGCCAGGACGTCGGCCTTGGAGATTTCTTTGCTGCCTTTCTTGTTTCGCTTTTAGCTGAAAAACAATGGCAATTTGATTTAGTAATTCCCGTTCCCCTTTCCAGAACCCGAAGAAAACAACGGGGCTACAACCAATCTGAATTGCTCTCGCGCCCAATCGCCAGATTTTTCTCAATTGAACATAGCAATTCAGCGCTAATGCGGACGAAGGATACCGGCGAGCAATATAAAAGGAATTCAATTGAAAGAAAAACAAATCTAGAAGATGCTTTTTTCGCAAACCCTGCTAAACTAAAGGAAAGAGAGGTTCTACTGGTAGATGATATCATTACTACCGGAGCTACGATTAGAGCATGTTCGAAAACCTTATTGGAGGCTGGAGCAGGAAAAGTAATGGTGATTTCACTCGCAAAGGCCCTTCGAAACCAAAAGAATCAAGAAATGTAATGTCAATTCCTGAAATTCATAATTTACGGAGGTATGAATGGACACTAAACTGGTAATCAACGTAAAAAATATGGAATTAACAGATCGGGTGGAAGAATACATTAAGAAGAAAACTCCACGGTTCGAAAGATTATTGCCTGACATTGAGTCAACAAAATTTGACCTTTCGTTTGCGAAGAATGCTCGCAACCGGGCAGACCGGGAGATTGCCCAAATTACCATTACCGGTAAGAACTTCGTTTTACGCACCGAAGAACGAGACGTAGATATCATTACGGCAATCGATAGGGCTGTAGATAAAATGCAGCGCCAGATTGAACGATTCAAAGGGAAACGCAGCCGAGGACGAGGAACCGGCGTCCCTGCCTCAGAGGTCGTAACGCCTTCACCTGTTGATGACGAACCCGAGATCAAAAATGTCATCGTACGCAGAAAAACATTTACGCTTGTGCCGATGGACGAAAACGAAGCCATTGAGCAGATGGCTTTGCTCGACCACGAAGATTTCTTCATCTTCTACAACGTCAATACCAACTCAATTAATGTCCTTTACCAGCGTCGCGACGGCGATTTTGGGTTGATTGAACCATCGATTGGTTAATGATTGATTCTATAAAAATTTGCCCGGGCAGAAACTTGCCCGGGTTTTTCCTTTAAATGTGCCTGGTGATGTATCTAAAGTCACATCACAAGCAGAGAACTTGATTTTAGAATATAAGCGAACGACAACCCGATTTAAAGTGGCTTGTTTCAACTTGCCTATACCTCAATTCGCACGCGGGCAAGCAGCGTACAAAATAATGGCGCCTTGGCGTTCAAACTGGAGTAAACCATGAACCTTGTTACTGGAGCAACCGGACACATCGGAAATGTGCTTGTAAAAGAATTAACCCAACGTGGAGAATCCGTTCGAGTTCTTATTTTGCCAGGTGAAGACCTGACCCCAATTAACGACGTAAATGTCGAAATCGTTTATGGCGATATTCTTGACCCTGAATGCCTCGTCGAGGCGTTTAAAGACATTGATACAGTGTTCCACCTCGCTGGGCTTATCTCAATCGTTGAGGGTGAAGACCTGACCGTGCGAGCTGTGAATGTGGAGGGGACGCGAAACATGATTCATGCCGCCATGCATGGAAATGTGAAGAAATTTATTTACACCAGTTCAATTCACGCCTTCAAACGCACTCAAACCGGCATTGTCATCGATGAATCCATCCCTATTGATCCCAAATTGAATATCGGTGCCTATGACCGCTCAAAAGCAGAAGCAACTTTACTTGTTCAGGAATATGTTAAAAAGGGGCTGCCAGCCGTTATCGTCTGTCCGACAGGCGTAATCGGACCGTACGACTATAAAGGCTCTGAATTGGGCGAATTGATGCATGGCTGGATGGTCAATAAAGTCAATTACATGATCGATGGTAAGTATGACTTTGTGGATGTCAGAGACGTTGTTCAAGGGATGATTCAGGCACGCGACAAAGGCACCATCGGACAGATTTACATTCTATCGGGTCAGTTGCTGCGGGTGGCAGATTTATGGGAACTCGTAAAAGAAATTCTGTCAGTAAAATCCTATTTAGTTCACATTCCAGTCAAATTGGCGAGATTCGCCACTTACTTTGCAGAACTTTATTATAAGATTTCTCATGCCAAACCAAAGTTGACCAAGTACAGCATCGATACATTACAGACAAACGCGGTTATCAGTAATTCAAAAGCCCGCGAAAGCCTTGGGTACAATCCGCGCCCGCCAAAGGAAACTGTCAGAGATACCGTTAGTTGGTGGAATAATCACAAAAAATTAGGAATCCACTAAAAGTAAAATGGTATTTCATAGAAGCCAGCAACGTGAATCAAAATTTTCTAATAAAAAAGCCTTAATCACTGGCGCTTCAAGTGGAATTGGCGAGGCAACTGCAATTCGATTCGCTCAAAAAGGCATCCATGTCATTCTCACAGCCCGCAGACTGGAACGCCTGCAAAAGCTGCGAGAATCCATCAGTGCTGCTGGCGGTAAGGCAACCATTCTAAAAGCCGATTTATCAATCGAAGCAGATAGGGTGAACCTCTTTAACAGTCTGCAAGAAACGCAGCAGCTGCCAGACATCCTGCTAAATAATGCCGGCCTGGCTTGGTATGGGTATTTTCAGGAGATGCCTTGGCCAATCGCAAAAAACACAATCAACCTCAATGTTGAAGCCCTCACCCACCTCACTACCTTGTTCTTACCCAACATGTTGAAAAATCATTACGGCAGAATTATCAATATCGGCTCAATCGCAGGCAAACTACCCGAACAAGGTGTTGCGGTTTATTCAGCAACCAAAGCGTATGTTGATGCCTTTACAAAATCAGCCCGGCGCGACCTGAAAAGAAGCGGTGTAAGCGTTTCAGTCGTTCGCGCTGGTCCGGTCAAAACCGAATTTTTCGATACTGCCCGAAAACTGGAAAATGGCGGGAGTGTCCCTTTTGAGCAATTTGCCATCAGCGTGGATAGAGTTGTCAATGCCATTTGCAGGACTCTCAATCACCCGCGGCGTTTCGTTTACGTTCCCGGATACATGATCGTATCCCCTCTCCTCGAGTTCCTCCTTGCACCTGTTTTAGACCTCGTCGGTCCGGCATTGCTTGCAGCCAGAAAAAAAGAATAAACTCAGGTTTTAAACCAATCACTGGCTTGTCAAGCATTAAACGCTGGGCTATAATTCCAAAATCAATTCAGGTTTTGGAAAGGTATTTTATGATTGATGTAAATGAACTGCGCAAGGGTGTAATATTTGAGATGGATGGCGCTCTCTACCGTGTTTTGGATTATTCGTTCAACAAACCCGGTCGCGGAAACGCCACCATTCGCATTAAAGCGCGGGATCTGCGGAAAGGGTCTACGATTGACAAAACCTTTTCATCAGGCGAGAGAATCAAAGATGTTCGCTTGGATTTTCACAATGTCCAATACCTCTATAACGATGGCGAAATCTTCCATTTTATGGATCTTGAAACCTATGATCAGCCGGCAATCTCTGCTTCAGTTGTTGGTGAATATGCCGGCTTTTTAAAACCGGAAATGGAAGTAAAGCTTACCTTTTATGCAAGTGAGGCGCTTGATATTGAATTGCCGACTACCGTTGACCTTGAGGTTACTTACGCCGAACCAGCAATCAAGGGTGATACCGCCACAGGTGTAACCAAAAAGGTAACCACTGAAACTGGTCTCGAAGTGAGCGTGCCATACTTTGTCCAGACGGGCGATGTCGTTCGCGTGGATACACGCACAGGAGATTACGTTACCAGGGTTTAGCCTTTTCATTAGCAAAAATCGAAAACACACAGGCAATAATGCGTACACCATTTGGAGCGGAATGCCCGTATTTTTACGGTAACTATTTCAGAGGTCGACATGATGAAGAATGTCGACTGATTGGCAATCATCCACCCCCGCAAAACTGGAAGCCCGAACTCTGTAAAGCATGCCCTGTGCCCTCAATCAAACGCGCCAATGCGTGTGAGAACATGCAGCTCAACGCCACGATCAAAAGGTCATTAGGCTTGTTCAGACGTTATGTTTCAGTAAATGCGTACTGCAAACTTGTAAAATCAAATGTCGCTGAACCTCATATCGGTTGCGGTTCCTGCCATTCAATAAGCTTCTTCGAGCAGGATTAATCCCACACAACCAAGAAATTTGCGATAATCTACTTTTTCCCCTACGAAATCTGAATATTAGAATTCTATTAATCTTCTTGTTGAAGGTTTTTTTAACTTCAGATTAAGGTAAGGGTTGGTATAATCTGGTATGCCTGATTAGCAAATGGAGGAACATTTGAAACCAAGAAGTCCATCTTACGTAGTCTACCTGTTGCTTTTTATGTCGATCATCATTCTGGTAGTCTACGGGTTTAACAATTCAAACACCACAGATACCGTACTGACAATTAATCAATTAGCCGATGAAGTTAAACAAGGGAACGTCGCCAGAATCATCACCGAAGAAAACAGTTTAACGATTGTCTTAGATAATGGCGATGAGAAAACTGCTACCAAAGAACCCGAAACCACTCTGGTAGATCAACTGCTCGCATTCGGCGTAACTGCCGAAAATCTGAATGCGCAGAGTGGGATTAAGATCGAAGTGAAACCCCCCGGAGCATTTGCAGGGATTCTAAATGCACTTTTGTACATCCTTCCCTTCCTTCTGCTTGGCGGAGCTTTCTTTTTCATTTTCCGTCAGGCGCAGGGAAGCAATAACGCCGCCATGTCATTTGGCAAGTCGCGCGCGCGCATGTTCACCGGCGACCACCCAACGGTTACGTTTGCCGATGTTGCCGGCATTGAAGAATCAAAAGACGAATTAAAAGAGGTTGTAGAATTTTTACGTGAACCTCAAAAATTTATTGCGCTTGGCGCCCGTATCCCTAAAGGTGTTTTGTTGGTCGGCCCTCCAGGTACTGGCAAAACTCTGCTGGCAAAAGCGGTATCAGGCGAAGCTGGTGTACCTTTCTTTTCGATCTCAGGTTCTGAGTTTGTTGAAATGTTCGTTGGTGTAGGCGCCAGCCGAGTGCGCGACCTTTTCGACCAGGCAAAAAAGAATTCTCCTTGTATTGTTTTTGTAGATGAAATTGATGCCGTTGGGCGTCAACGCGGAGCCGGTCTCGGAGGTTCGCATGATGAACGCGAACAAACCCTCAACCAAATGCTGGTGGAAATGGATGGGTTTGATACTGATACCAATATCATCATCATTGCAGCTACCAACCGCCCCGACATTCTCGACCCAGCGCTGCTGCGACCCGGCCGATTTGACCGGCGTGTAGTGTTGGACAGGCCAGACGTTCGTGGCCGCGAAGCTATTCTACGTGTTCATGTTAAGGGCAAACCGGTTGACCCTGAAGTTGATCTTGCCGTGCTCAGTAAAGCAACACCAGGTTTTGTCGGTGCAGATATCGAGAACCTGGTCAATGAAGCCGCGATTCTGGCTGCCCGGCGTAATAAGAAGAGTATTGGTCAAAGCGAATTCGAAGAATCGATTGAACGCGTTATTGCCGGCCCCGAGCGTAAAAGCCGTCTCATCAGCCAAGAAGAAAAACGTATCGTCGCATACCACGAGGCTGGTCACGCAGTGGTGATGAACGCTCTTCCTGAAGCTGACCCGGTGCAAAAGGTAACAATCATCCCCCGTGGAATGGCAGCCGGCTATACCCTTGCTCTGCCGCTCGAAGACCGCACATTGACACCGCGCAAACGTTTGATTGCAGAAATGATCAGTTTGCTCGGCGGGCGTGCAGCAGAAGAGATCGTGTTTGACGATATCACATCAGGCGCTTCGAATGACATCGAACGGGTGACAAAGTTAGCCCGTAATATGGTCACACGCCTGGGCATGAGCCCTGAACTGGGCCCAATGGTCTATGGTCAAAAAGAAGAATTGATTTTCCTCGGCAGAGAAATATCGGAACAGCGCGATTACTCTGAATCGGTTGCAGAAAAAATTGACAAAGAAGTACGTACTTTGGTGAACAATGCCTATCTGGAATCGAAAGCTATTCTTTCCAAGTATCGTGCTGAGTTAGATGCGGTCGCATTGCGCCTGCTCGAAGTCGAGACTCTCTCTCGCGATGAGTTTGAAAGCATCTTCCCACCGCCTGTACCCCACCATTCGGGTACACCCGTTGTCGTTGATAACTAAACAAAGGGAGCTTCGGCTCCCTTTTCTTTTTATCTCAGCTGCTCTCTATGCAGATTCTTATCGGGTAAACACGCCAATGGCTTGCAGGTCTTTTATCACCTGATTTAGTGTGGCAGAACCAATATCGTACCAGCGTATATGCGGGTCAGTCACCTTGTACCAATTGTTTTGCCTTCTGATAAGCCGCCTGGTGTTTTTCCGCATCAATGCTTTTGCAGCCTCCAAATCAATTTCTCCTTGAAGATACTGAATCATCTCACGGTAGCCGATCGCCGACATGGCGGGGTATTCTGCCGTGTACCCTTTGGCTAACAGCGTTCTTACCTCTTCTTCAAAGCCTTGCACCAGCATCAAATCGATTCTCTCATCTACCCGTTGATAGAGCTCACCACGATCCATGGTCAACCCAATCACATGATAGCGGTAAGCTGGACCGTCTTTAATCCGCAGTTCTGAAAATTTCTTTCCGGTGGAAAATACAACTTCCAAAGCCCGGATTGTCCGGCGTAAGTTGCTGGCATCGATCATGTTGGCCGCCTCAGAGTCGAGCAAACCCAGTTTTTGGTGCAGGGCAAGGGCTCCAATTTCATCGCCCCAATCCTGCAGCCATTTACGCAGCGATTCATTCGGCTCAATTTCAGGAATCTGCCAGCCTTCAATCAATGCCCGGGTATATTGACCGGTACCGCCTACAATAATTGGAATCCGCTCACGTGCGTGGATCTCGTGCATCAATGCGAAGGTTTCCTCAAGGTATTGCGGCAATGAAAAGGTATCGCCAGGGTCTGCGATATCAACCATATGATGAGGAGCTTTAGCCAAATCTGCTGCGGTTGGTTTTGCAGTCCCAATATCCATACCGCGATAGAGATAACGAGAATCCGCCGAAATAATCTCCGCTTGCAAACGTTGGGCAAGTGAAATCGCAAAAGCAGTCTTGCCAACGGCAGTCGGTCCAACAATTATAATGACCGGTGCTTCACTATGCGGTAATGACATTTTCAAACCATTCAATTTCTGGGTTTACATCGCCGGGCTGTCCGACGATTGAGATGATATCAAGCCGCCATTCTTCATCATGTTCAGGATGCTGATTAAAATATGCCTCTATGGCAAATTCGAGGTGTTCAAGTTTATCGTCATCCACTGCCTCTTCGGGAGAGCCAAAATTACGCGACCTTCTTGTTTTCACCTCCACAAAAATGAGCTCCTCTTTTTGCATGAAAATCAAATCGATTTCTCCACTCGAAGTACGAAAATTCTTCTCGAGCAGCCTTAAACCCTTCCGCTGCAGAAATGTCAATGCCAGTTCTTCACCCCATTTGCCAGTTTGCTGGTTTTGAATTCGGTTTTTCGCTGTTTTCATGTAAATCGTCCGATTAAAGTACAAACATTCTACCTTATTTACCATAGTTGCTTTAGAATCCTGGGGAATCATCTTCATCATGAAAAACTGATAAAATGGATTAATTAATAGGAACAAATGGCTCAAGCTGAAATAATCACAATCGGAACGGAACTCCTACTCGGCGAGATTCAGGATACGAATACGCGTTTTATAGCGCGGCATTTGCGCCAGATCGGGGTTGATCTCTACCGTGTTACCACCGTTGGTGACAATGTACTGCGGATTGCAGAAATGATCCGGGAGAGCCTGATGCGTGCCGATATCGTCATCACCACAGGCGGCCTTGGCCCAACGATTGACGACCCCACACGGAATGCTGCTGCGGTTGCATTTAATGTTGAAATGGTTTTTCACACAGATCTATGGCAGCAAATTGAAAAACGTTTCGGTTTGAGGGGCATCGTTCCAACAGAGAACAACCAAAGACAAGCCTACTTGCCAGCTAATGCGGTTGCCATTCATAATCCAGTGGGTACTGCACCTGCTTTTTATATTCCCGACCATGAAAAAATCGTTATCTGCCTGCCCGGGGTTCCCGGGGAAATGGAAACAATTTTCTCTGAAACGATTATTTCTCTGCTCACAGAAAAGTATGCCCTCTCTCAGGTGATCAAACCGCGCGTAATTCATACAAGCGGTATCGGAGAATCGGTGATTGATGATCTGATCGCCGATCTCGAATCTAACAGCAACCCAACAGTGGGTCTCTCTGCGCACCCTGGCCGCGTAGATATTCGCATCACCGCAAAAGCAAACTCAGAAGTTGAAGCTGAGGAGTTAATTCGCGGGGTGGAGAGCATCATTTGCCAGAGACTTGCAGGCTGCATTTATGGTATTGATGATGACACCCTGCTACAAGTGATTGCCTTGCGAGCATCAAAAATAAATCCTTCGGTAAATCTGTACACCACGGGCTTTTCTCTTGACACGCCCACTATAGATATGCCTCTGGGTGGCGCGAACCTATTGATCAACCCATCTCCCTCCCCACTTGCAATTGCCCAAAACCTTTCTCATTCCATCGATACAATCAATTTCTTCGCATTGCTTAATAAAACAAACAGCCCCGCAAACTTGGAGTTATCCGTCGTCGGGGCAGGTGATGAGGATAAATCGCATCGCCTGTACAACGGACCTGCATCACAGGTTGAACGATGGGCGGAAAATATGTTTTTGGATTTTGTGTGGCGAAGACTAATCAAACTATCAAGCGGAGTAGAAAATGAAAAAAGTTGACATCCTGCTTTACAATGCTGAGATTCTGACAATGGACCTGAACTTCACCCATTTTATGAATGGTGCGATAGCAGTAAACGGTAAAGTGATTGAAGCCGTTGGTGAAGAAAAAGAAATTCTCTCTCGCTATGATGCCGTCGAGAAAGTGGATTGTAAAGGCAAGGTACTGCTGCCAGGGTTTCTTAACGCGCATACACACGTACCCATGACGCTTCTCCGCGGTTTGGCTGACGACCTGAGGCTTGATGTTTGGCTGATGGGCTATATGCTGCCCGTAGAGCGTGAATTTGTCTCACCAGATTTCGTCCGCCTGGGAACAAAATTAGCCTGTGCAGAGATGATACGCTCTGGCATCACTTCTTTTGCCGATATGTATTACTTTGAAGAGGATGTAGCTAAAGCAACGGCAGAAATTGGTATGCGCGCGTTGTGTGCACAGACTGTATTGAAATTCCCCTCGCCTGACGCGCAGTTCTTTGAAGAATCACTTGAGATGGCGCGAGATTTCATCTCTCGTTGGAAAGACCATGACCTCATCGTACCCTCGGTTGCGCCGCATGCGCCATATACTTGCACACCCGAAATATTGCGCGCAACTGCCGCTCTCGCCGCAGAATTTGACGTCCCGCTCCACACTCACCTGGCTGAAACAGCCTTTGAAGTTGAATCAATGCGCGCCGAAAACAATATGCCTGTCATTCCATTTGTAAAAAAACAAAATCTATTTGATGCCAAAGTTTTAGCTGCTCATTGTGTGCATGTAGATGACGGCGAAATGCACACCTTGCTTCACTCAGGCGCTGGGGTTGCTCACAATCCATCATCGAACATGAAACTTTCTTCTGGTGTTGCACCGATAAGGCGCATGCTCGAGATCGGCTTGAATGTTGGCATCGGCACAGATGGTCCGGCATCAAATAACGATTTAGATATGTTCGAGGAAATGCGCCTCGCTACCTTTCTGCAAAAGGGTTTCAGTGGAGACCCAACAGCCTTACCCGCCCGCACCGCCTTGCTGATGGCAACACGCCTCGGTGCGCAGGCGATGCACATCGGCGACCTTACCGGTTCACTTGAAGCTGGTAAACGCGCCGACCTGATTTTGATTGATATCTCACCGCTGCATAACAGCCCCAGGTTCCACCATGATCCGAATAATATCTACGCGCAGATTATCTACGCTGCAAAAGCCAACGATGTAAAAGATGTAATGGTCAATGGCAAGTGGTTGATGCGCAATCAAGCAATCGCCGGACTGGATGAGGAAGATTTACTGGTGCAAAGCCGAGAGTATGCGCGAAAAATCGACCACTTTTTGATCAATCGTGAATCCTCTGTGCTTTCCAAACTGGTTGCCATCGGCGGAACAGAAGAAGAAGAGAGCTTTGAGATTCAGCTCAAAGTTCGGGTCAGTGATCGAAAACTCTTGATTGACAAACTCAAAAATTCTGAGATCGAAATCATTCGCAAGCGCCATTACCGTGAATATGATCTCTATTTCTTTTTTGCTGATCTTGATCAGGGAATTCTCCGCTATCGTGAAGACGAATTCCTTGATGAAATGAACCAGATTGAGCAAGTCCGCTCCCGCCTAACCCTCATCGGTCCGAGCAGTGAAGGTAAATTTGAACAGGAGGTTTTATTATCGCGCAGCCGCTACCTTGCGCCAGCCACGCAGAGTCCGCGATTCTATCGGGAGTATTTCAAACCTCAAATTGTTAAAGAAATCATCAAAGACCGAATTCGATACCTGGTGAGATATCGTGAAATGGAATTCTTTATCAACTTTGATGAGATCATTACACCAGATATTGGTCAGTTTGTTGAAATTAAGAGCCGCACCTGGAGCCGTCAAGATGCTGAAATTAAATCACATCTGATTACGGAGTTGGTTGAATATCTCGGAGCGGACAAAGATGATATGACGTCAGAAGACTATATTGAAATGGTCAGGTAAACCATAGGTCGATGGAAACGATCGTGAAAAGCCCTAAAGATCTTGGCATTCTATTTATTGCTTCTGAAGCCGATCCGCTTGTTAAAGCAGGCGGTCTGGGTGATGTTGCCGGTTCTCTTCCGGCTGCAATCCACAATTTACGGAATGAAGACCCCAACCTTAATATTGATATTCGTCTGGCAATACCATTTTATGAACATATTCGTGAAAAAGTGATTGACCCCACCTTGGTTTCAAGTTTTGATATTAAAACTTTAACGGGTAGAGTCAAAGCGCAAATATATGCTACTGTGCTTTCAGGAGTTACCACCTATCTCGTATCTGGCCATCCTATTTCGTGTACCGATGGCATTTATGGCAGCGATTTTTCTGCCGATGCAGAAAAATTCGTCTTTTTTTCACTGGCTTGCCTCCAGATTCCGATTGCGCTAAAGTGGAATTGCGCCATACTGCATGCCAACGATTGGCACACAGCAGTTGCCGTTCACCAACTGCATCAACAACGTAATGCGAACCCGCACCTCAAGGCAACCCGTTCCATTCTCGGTATTCATAACCTGCCATTTATGGGCACTGGTTCTGAAAAAGCGCTCAATGAGTATTGCATCAAACCTGCTCAAGACAAGAACTTGCCTCCTTGGGGAAAAACACTGCCCCTGCCGATGGGCTTGGCAGCGGCAAACCGGATTATTGCTGTTTCACCCACCTATGCTCGCGAGATTCTGACGCCTGAATTTGGCTGCGACTTGCAGGATTTCCTAATAACCAGAGAAAACCACCTTACGGGTATTCTCAACGGTATCGATATTGACGCCTGGAACCCAGCTACTGACCCTAACATAGCAGCCAACTTCGATGCCAAAACCCTTGAGCACCGATTAAAAAACAAAACTGCCCTTGAAGCAGAATTTGGTTTTACACACGAACCCGACACCCCGCTTTTTGTATTGATCAGCCGCATGGACAGACAAAAAGGTGTTGATATTGCGCTTGCAGGTTTACGCAAGGTGAAAGACCTACCATGGCGGGTTATTTTACTTGGCACTGGCGATAAATCCCTCGAACTCGCTTGCCGCGACCTTGAAGAAGAACTCCCACTGAAAGTAAGAGCCGCGATCTTATTTGATACCAGACTCTCGCGCCGTATGTACGCAGGTGCAGATGTGCTGCTCATGCCCTCTCGTTATGAGCCCTGCGGCTTGTCGCAAATGTTCGCCATGCGTTACGGCTGCCTGCCATTTGCCAGAGCTACCGGTGGTTTGGTCGATACCGTTTTAGATCCTGATTCTTCTCAAAACCCAACCGGATTTCTGTTCGCTAATGCAGAAGCATCATCTTTCGCCAGCGGGTTCATGCGGGTATTAGATTTCTACGCGGAAAAGAAGGTTTGGAAAAAAATGCAGCTCAATGGCATGTCTCAGGATTTCTCATGGACAAATTCAGCCAGAAAATATATCGCTCACTACGCGCAATTGCACGGAATTAATAACCTCGGAGGTAAACATGAACTTGTCCCGTAAATCAGGTATCTTGCTTCACCCCACCAGCTTTCCCAGCCCAGATGGGATAGGTGACCTTGGACCTGAATGTTACCGCTGGCTCGACTTTCTTCACGACAGCAGCTGCTCTTTGTGGCAGATTCTGCCGCTTGGACCCACCGGCTACGGTGATTCACCTTATCAGTGCTTTAGTGCCTTCGCTGGAAACACTTACCTGATTTCACCAGCCTTGCTGCTTGAGCAAAATTTGCTCAAACGGGAGGATTTTCTTGATCGTCCGGAACTCCCGGCAGACCACATTGATTTTGGCCCAGTCATTGATTGGAAACTGACCATTCTTGATCGCGCCTACATCCGCTTCAAACATTCAAAATCCAGGAAGCTGATGGATTCTTTTACCGCTTTCTGCGCCGAACATGCCGGTTGGCTGGATGACTTTTGCCTCTTCATGGCAATCAAAGAAGTGCAGGGAGGCGGCGCATGGGATGGCTGGTCTGAAGAACTTCGCCAACGTGAGCCTGAAGCCCTCGATTCATTCGTAAAAAAACACAAGGATATCCTCAACAAACACAAATTCAGGCAATATATCTTCTTCAAGCAATGGGCAGATGTGAGAGCTTATGCTGAAAGTAAAGGAATTCAAATCATCGGTGATATTCCCATCTTCATCGCTTATGACAGCGCAGATGCATGGGCAAATCCCGATCTTTTCCACCTCGGCGCAGATAGCAAGCCTACCAAAGTGGCTGGAGTTCCGCCAGATTACTTTTCTCCTACCGGCCAGTTATGGGGAAACCCCTTATACAATTGGGCAGCCCACAAGAAGCAAGGCTTCCAATGGTGGATAAAACGATTTAAAGCAGTGCTCAGGATGGTTGATTTTGTCCGCCTTGATCATTTCAGGGGGTTCGCCGGATATTGGGAAATCCCGGCTGGGATGCCAACAGCCGAAATCGGTCGTTGGGTGAAAGGTCCGGGAAAGACCTTCTTGACCGCAATTGAAAAAGCCCTGGGTAGGCTGCCCATCATCGCAGAAGATTTAGGCGTCATCACACCTGATGTAGTGGCTCTTAGAGATACTTTTGCACTTCCCGGCATGAAGATCCTCCAATTTGCCTTTGCGAGTACCCCAGCAGACCCCTTTCTGCCGCACAATTACCCGCTCAATTGTGTAGCGTATACGGGCACTCATGACAACGATACCACCTTAGGCTGGTTTCAGAGCGCCACCGACCGTGAAAAAGATTTCTGCCGCAAGTACCTGGCACGTTCAGGCGAGTTTATTGCGTGGGACCTGATTCGTGAAGTATGGCAATCGCAGGCGGCTTTTGCAATCAGCCCGCTGCAGGATTTTCTGGCGTTAGGCGCTGAAGCCCGTATGAACTACCCCGGGCGTCCCGCTGGAAACTGGGGTTGGCGCTACCAACCTTCAAACCTCAATGAGGATCTCAGCCAGGCAATTAAGGAACTTAATTATCTATATAGCAGATAACTTATGCCTTTACCGATCAAGAAATCTGTCATCCCTCTTTGATTCTTCGTGTTGCCAAAGTAATTCCAGTTAATATTAATACCCCGCCGGTCAATTCGAGGACTGTCGGGGATTCGTTTAATAAAATCGCCGCCAAAATTATTGTTCCAACTGGTTCGCCTAATAAGGCGATCGAAACGTAAGCCGCGGGCAGATATTTCAAAGCCCAGTTGAAAGAGGTATGTCCAATTGCCTGTGGAATGAGGGCCAGCAACAACAGCCACAAATAGCTCTGCGCTGAATAGCCAGTCAGCCGGGCGCCGCTTAAACCAGCCATTATGAGTAAGAATATCGCGGCGATGCTGTAAACAATGAAAGTATAGACTGGCAGGTCTATCTCGCTGCGAGCCTTTCTACCGATGATGAGATAGCCGGCCGATAACAACGCTCCGAAAAAAGCCAGCAGATTGCCCAGCGCGTATTCGCTTGAAAGAATGGATTGACTCAAGCTGCATGCCAGTTTAGTTCCGGTGACGCTGCAGCTGCTGCTGATGCCCACGATAAAACTGCCACAGAGCGCAACAGCCATGCCAAATATCACCTTTTTTGTAAGTCGTTCTTTCAGAACCAGCGGTGAAAACAAAGCCACCCACAACGGCGCGGTGGTCACGATGACCACCGAACTGGCTACGGTTGTATATTGGAGTGATGTAATCCAACTGGCAAAGTGCAGCCCCAGGAATAAACCGGCAAGAAGCAGAAAAAGCAGGTCACGTCTTGATGGGACAAAACGCTTTCTTATCCATGAATGCAATGCAAAAGGCAGCATGATCAACGCGGCGGCGACCATTCTGCCAGCGGCAATCACCAGTGACGGCATTTCCGTCTGCGCAAAACGGATAAATATTGAAGCTGTCGAAACAGCAAGGATACCAATAAACAGAACGGTTAATTTGACCGCGTTACTATTGGTTTGATTTGGCTTGACTGGTTCGTTCATCTTCACTCAATGAGATTTTTTATTATGAAACAACGACTGAGTGAATTTTACTGAAAAAACCTAAAACGATGGTCTGGTATCAGCGAGAGGCCAGGAGGTTAGGCAAGGATCAATGTTCTCTTATGATTACCTTCATTACCTGAAAATGATTGTGAAGAACTTGCCGTTCAAAAAAATGAATTTTGCGTTACAATAAACGCACACAATTCCAATTTGGAGGTTTTCAATGGCTCATGTAATTACCAGTTTGTGTTTACGCGATGGTGGTTGCGCAACGGTATGCCCGGTTGAATGCATCGTCCCGGGGAAACCCCAGGAAGAATGGCCCTGGTATTATATCGATGCAGATACATGTATTGATTGCGGCGCCTGCGTAGCAGAATGCCCATTCGAAGCAATTTTCCCTGACAGCGAAGTTCCTTCAGCCTACAAAGCCAAAGGCGGCGAACGGCTTTCAATGCCCATCGGTACTGCGGGCTATACCGAAGTATATGATGGCACCAACACTCATGGTGAAGCCGTTCACATTGAAGGTACCCGCACCCTCCCCGCTGGCGAGGTTGTTGATTTAACTTTCTGCATTGATACAAATGCAGATTTCTTCAAATCTGGTCCGGGTTATAACGCGTAAGCATTACTCGTAACGGTTAACAGAATCTACTTACCAGGCTGCCTGGTAACTTAATAATTCTGTTGCAAAACACGGCATTGATGCATTAATGCCGTGTTTTGTTTTTTCAGATAAGAGACGATTTTTAACGAAATTATTTATTACAGTTATTCGCAGCTTTTGCCAAGGTGTTCTTCGAAGGTTATCGAAAAATCATGATAGCCCGAATCATCACATAGCGCCCTGAAGTAATAATATGAACTCTCATCTGGGTATGCCACAGCTAAAATGGAAGGAAGATCCGGGTTGGAGATGGGCGCAGGCGGTAAACCATAAATCTGATAGGTATTAAAAGGTGAATCAACCTTAAGGTCATTGGTCAGTAAGGGTGTTTTCCACCAGCTGCCCCATTTCTCCGAAAAGCCAAGCGCATATTGCACCGTCGGGTCCGTCTCAAGCTTCATCCCGATAGCCAGACGATTATAGAATACCGAAGCCATTAGACCTCTTTCATCATCCTTAAAGGTCTCGCGTTGAATGATGGACGCCAGTGTAACCCCTTGGTAAAGCGACAACCCGTGGGATGAAACAGCAACCTTAATATCATCTGAAACGTTCTCATCGAAGCGCCTGACAAAGGTCAACGCCAACGTTTCAGCACTTATCTTTCGCTCAATTTCGTAAACACCCGGGTAAAGAAAACCTTCAAGTGAAGGAAACTCAGAGTAAACAGTTTGATTTTGCAGTAATTCAGGGTGATGAACCACGTACAAGAACTCATCAGGATCGACTTCAATGCCGGAACTTGGCAGTGCAGCAGCAATTTCTTCAGCCCGCCAGCCGGGGTAAATGTAAAAAGATACGGTCGATCCGTGAGAGGCTTGAATACGTTCCGCAATCTGGATACTGCTCATCGCTCCGGTGAGTATGAAATCTCCGGCTTTTATCTGTGAATCCAAACCCTTGTATACCAAGTAAGCACGGAAACCTGCGGCATTGTTTATCAACCCTGCCTGTTCCAAGCGCCGGCTGGTGTTGCTCACCGACTCGCCCGGGGTGATTGTGAATACAATTTCTTCCATCTGCGAATTGACCGGTTTCAACAGGTCGTTTCTGTGGATTAACAGCTGAGAACTAAAATTAAACTTTTGCAGCCTTGCAAGATAACCAGCCGGTTCACCAAATATTCGGCTGGCAAGGGTTGGCACACCGATCCACACCAGCAGCAGGGCAACTCCAATCAGCAGAATAAAGAGTAAACAACCTATGGCTGTAGTTTTGCGCTTACGAGCCATCTGCTCACCAGGTTTCATTCGCATCCAAAAAGTTTTGAAGTATCACCGCAGCCGCATGTTCATCCAGATGTCCGGCACGTTTTTTTTGGCTTACGCCGGCTGCAAGTGCGTTTTGTTGTGCAATTTTTGTGCTTTCACTTTCATCCCATAAGACAATTGGAATGGCGCTTATTTTCCTGAGAGTATCCGCCAGTTTATTGGCGTGCCGGCTCTGCGGCGATTCTTCGCCGTCAGCAGACAACGCCTGCCCAATAACAATCAAATTCACATCATGCTGGAGGCAAGTTTCTATTATTTTTCCACAATCCACTTCCAAGCTCACATGTCTGATCACCATAAGCGGTCTTGCCAGCATGCGCTCAGGGTCGCTGATTGCAATCCCCAGCCGTTTTGTACCTGGATCCACTGCAAGAATTCTGCCTTTCATCTTATTGATCCCCAGAAGTAGGTTTGAAACTCTGCCAAAAAGGAAGGTTCGTCCACCATGTTACCCATGAGTTTGTTGCTCCCTTATCATCGCTAGGGAGAATGGAATTAAGTTCTTGTATGGCCTCCTCGCGGCTGATTCCCTGTTGCTGCATCCTCAATGCATCAATAATAGCCATAAAACCGAACTTGTGTGTTGAAGAATCTTGTTGAACATTTTCAACTTGTGTCATATTAGAGGATTCGCTTTTAACCATCTCACCATCTGAATGATCAAGAAATCCGCTCGTTGAAGGCATCAGCGAAAACGTAAGCGCCAACATCGCCAATAAAACCCCAATAAGAAGACCTATTGGCATACCTCTGTTTATTCCCTTTCTTGGTAATGCATCCCGCATTGCTGAAATTTCAGTTTTTCCCTTTCGCCTGCCGAACCCAGTCTGAGAGGGCTTGATTTTCTGCCAACTGCTCCTCTCCGCAGAAGGAATAGATCGGAAAATTTGAATATCGAGACTTTCGGCGTACACACAGGTGCGGGCATCGCGACAGACTATTGCCAGCAGCCCACCGTTCTTTTCAGCAGATCGCTTAAGAAGATGTAAATCCATCCGTGAGGGAAACTGACGATGGTGCCTTGGCAGAACTAATAGGATGCGATCCGATGGACTCCACAAAACTTTATCGCGGACAGAATGTACATTATCATAGATTTCGACTGGTACGATTGCAGTTTTCATTTTCTACTCAAATTATACTTGAGACAGATTAGGCTATGAAAACAAAATAGAAAATGCCTCAAATTTTCCGGCTATAATAAGCCCATAATAAGTGAGGTTAATATGTGGAAAACATTTGCAGTAATCCTTTTATTGACAATCCTGCTTACATCCTGTAATTTCCCTTTGGCAGCTACTCCAGATCGCGAAAGTCTGATTGCCACCAAAGTTGCCGAAACCCTCGCGGCGGTTGAAACTGAAGCTTTACCGTCGCCGGAAGCTACAGCCACCATTGCGCAAGATTTGACAGCTACGTCGCCAACGGCAACCCTCGAACCTACCATGACAGCCACGCCCCCACCCACCGCTACGGTTACCCCGCCTGCCAGCGATCCAGCTTCTCAATTGGGTGAGCCATCTTTCAGAGACACTTTTGACAATGGCCGTTCATGGGGTCTTGATAAACCTTACGAAGATACGCACATCACCATAAAAGTTGCCGATGGATCAATGGTCTTTATCAATAAAGCCGCCAAAGGCGGCAGAAGATGGCGCTTGTCTTCAAGAAACCCGCAGAATCTATATCTCGAAGGCACCTTCAAGCCGACCTCGTGCAGCGGTGGCGATAATTATGGCCTCGTATTACGCGCACCAGATTACACTGAAGGACACGGTTATTACTTTGGTGCAACATGCGACGGCCGGTTTAATTTCGTCCGCTGGGATAAAAACGGTGTGACAACGCTGGTAAATTGGACGGCCGATGCAAATATCCTTTCTGGTGCAAATCAAGTCAACCGCCTCGGTATCATGGCAACCAATGATACATTCAACCTGTATGTCAATGGACATCTCATCAGAGAGGTGAAGGACACTGGGATTACAGCAAAAGGGTTCATTGGTGCCTACACATCTTCAATTGAAGATCCGAACTTCACCGTACATCTGACTGAAATCTCAATCTGGAATTTGCCGTAAGCGGCTGAAAGACGAGCGCCATGAGCAACCGCTCCCCTCATCAGGTTGAGATCAGTCAATTTGTGCAGCAAAAACTCAACCAAAAACCCGTATACCTCGATACCGAAACTACAGGGGTTTCAAGAACCGATGAAATCGTTGAAATATCGATCATTGATTCCGATGGCAGCGTATTGTTCTCAAAATTGGTGAAACCGAGCCAGTCAATTCCACGTGATGCAGAAAAAATCCACGGCATTGACAATGCACAAGTCGCAGCCGCCCAAGCCTGGCCAACGCTTTGGCCGCAAATCCGCCAGATTCTATATGGCAGAGTCATCGCTGCCTATAATTCTCCATTTGATTCGCGTATGATGGTGCAATCTCATCAACGCTACCGCCTGCCCTGGCGCGAAAACCTCGAGTTCTTGGACGTGATGCAGCTCTTCGCCCAATATCGCGGTGAATGGGATGCTTACCACAATTCCTATCGTCTTTACCGGCTTGAGGAAGCAGGCAGATACTTTGGGATTTCATTGCCCAATGCACATCGCTCCACCGCCGATTCCTTATTAACCAGAGCAGTCCTTCATTCGATTGCAGGATTAACCTATTGAGCACACTCGGACTTAATCCGGCTAATGCTTCAACACTGACCGACAACCAATTATCTGTAATCAATGCACCAATTAAGGGCAGCCTTGCTGTCGTAGGTAAATCCGGTACTGGCAAGACAGCAGCCGCAGCCTGGCGCCTGCGATACCTAGTTGAACACGGCATAGCAGCAGAAAGCATATTAGTGCTCGTGCCGCAGCGCCGGCTTGCCGCGGAGTATTCACATGCAGTGCGGTCGCCTGATTTTGCGGCCGGCGGGCAGCCCGACATTGTAACCTTCAGTGGATTAGCGCAGCGCATGATCACGCTTTTTTGGCCATTGATTTCTCAGCAAGCGGGTTTTGTAAATCCGCCGATTTCTCCACGATATTTGAATTTGGAAACCGCCCAGTATTATCTGGCAAAAATCGTCAATCCCCTGCTTAAAGAAGGGTATTTCGAGAGCCTGACAATTGATCCAAACCGACTCTTCAGCCAAATACTTGACAACCTAAACAAATCTGCTGTTGTAGGTTTCCCTCCAACTGAAATTGCTGATCGTTTAACCAGAGCCTGGGCTGGCAAAGATGCAAAAGCGAACGTCTACCAACAAGCCCAGGAATGCGCTTTGAAATTTCGCAGCTTTTGCCTTGAAAACGGGTTCCTTGATTTTTCACTGCAGCTTTCAGTTTTTTCGGATTATTTATGGCCATCACTTCTGTGCCGCCAATATCTGAGCAGCGTTTACAAGCACCTGATTTACGACAATATTGAAGAAGATTTTCCCATCGCGCACGATTTCATCGCTGAAATGCTTGACGGTTTCGAGTCCGCTCTCATCATCCAAGATTCCAATGCGGGGTACCGTTCATTTCTCGGTGCAGATGCCCAAAGCGCATCCCGCCTTTCAGATCGCTGTATTGGGCAAATGCATTTCAAAACGTCACTGGTTCAATCGAAAAACATCGAGCACCTTGAAATTGCGCTCCGCGACAGCATCATTGAACACCGGCTCGTTCATACAAAAGCAGCAAGCTTCAGTAATAGCTTTTCGATCGATTCATTCCGCTTTTACCCCGAAGTGCTTGATTGGGTGGCGGAAAAAACAAATGAGCTTTTACAAAACAATGTGAATCCCGCTGATATCGCCATCCTTACCCCCTATCTCAGTGATTCATTACGATTTTCTCTTACCAATCGTCTGGCAAAAGCTGGTATTCCTTATTCCACGTACCGGCCATCACGCAGTTTACACGACGAACCAGCCGTGAAGACCGTATTAACATGGGCAAAAATCGCCCACCCTTCATGGGAGCAAAAGCCCAATGTTGAGCATGTCAGGTCGGCGTTGGCGCAATCTGTCAGTGATTGTGATTATGTACGAGCAGATTTGTTAGCACGCTCGGTGTATCAGAGAAACAATCAGGATTTTTCATTAAATTCATTCGATGTCCTTTCTCATCAACTCCCTGAGCGCATTACCTTTCACGTTGGTGAATCCTACGAGCAGCTCCGCAACTGGCTGCTCGCCAACCGCGAGGGCGGGAACCAGGAACTTGACCATTGGATCAGCCGACTGTTCGGTGAATGTCTATCACAACCTGGTTTTGGCTATCACAGTGACTTTGATGCAGCCGCAGCCATCAGCCGGTTGATTGCTTCATGTAAGGAGTTCCGCAAAGCCATTGCCACGGATAACCCCATAGGAATAAAACCCAGTGTTGAATACGTTCGCACACTTGAAGAAGGGGTTTTGTCTTCACAATCTGCTTCTAATTTGAATGTCTCTGATGTAGCCGATGCAGTTTTTCTCTCGCCAGCGTATTCGTTCCTTATGCGCAACCGTCCGGTGAGCTACCAATTCTGGATTGATATCGGGTCTAATGGCTGGTGGTCGCGACTTGACCAGCCGCTTACCCAACCCTATGTGCTCAACCGCAACTGGCCAAGTGGTGAAAAGTGGACAGATGCCAATGAGTACGAGAGCAACCAGTTTACTTTATCACGCATCGTCACCGGTTTGCTGCGTCAATGCCGCAGCCACATTTTTATGACCAGTGTAAATATGAACGAACACGGTGTTGAAGAACGCGGGCAGTTATTGCTGGCAATGCAAACAATCATGAAAGAAATATCTAAACAAGGCGGTGAGCCGCATGTTTAAACCACGCCGCAACCAAGAAGAAATACTTGCCTACAAAAGTGGCATGATGGGTATCTCAGCCGTGCCAGGCAGCGGCAAAACTCACACCCTTTCATACTTGGCTGCTCAGCTTATCCTGAAAAGTGGTTTGCAAAACGACCAGGAAATCCTCATCGTCACGCTTGTCAACTCAGCTGTGGATAATTTCGCTAACCGCATCGCTGGATTCGTGCAAGAAGCTGGTTTGCTCGTGAATGTTGGCTATCGTGTACGCACCTTGCATGGATTGGCGCACGACATCCTTCAAGAAAGACCTGACCTCGCCGGAATTTCCAATCAATTTTCAATTAATGATGAACTTGAATCTTTCCGAATGATAGAGCAGATTTCAACGGCTTACCTTCACAGCCACCCGGAAATCATTGACTATTTACTCAAAGCCGATGTGGATTATGCCAGAGTCAGCCGTGGACGTTACAGTTTTCCCAGTTACATCAACACACTCAACAGAGATTTCATCAGCATGGCAAAAGACCTGGAAGCATTGCCGGAAGACATCCTGCTTAAGATGCAACAGCATGATGTCAGCAACCCACTGCTGGAGATGGCGGTTGAGGTTTATCAGCAATATCAGCGCGGCCTCAGGTATCGAAACGCACTCGATTTTTCTGATTTAATCAGGCTGGCGTATCTCGTACTCAAAAACGATGAGGATTATCTCTTCAGGCTGCGCTATCGCTGGCCATTTGTGCTTGAAGACGAAGCGCAAGATTCTTCCAATTTGCAGGAAAAATTGCTTCGACTGCTGGTAGGCGAATCTGGCAATTGGGTTCGCGTGGGTGATCCCAACCAGGCAATCTACGAAACCTTCACCACTGCCGACCCGATGTTCCTCAAACGTTTTCTAAAAGAGACCGGCGTTGTGGAGAAGACCTTGCCGCATTCAGGACGTTCGAACCAGAGCATCATCCGCCTTGCGAACAGTTTGATTCAATGGTCGCGATCGGAGCATCCGGTTCAGGAGCTGCAAGGTTCACTCGACCTCCCGCTGATTGAAACCACACCTCCAGGCGACCCTCAGCCAAACCCACCCGACCATCCATTGGCGATCTATATAAAAGAGTCAAAATACACTGCTGAGGAGGAAATCAAATTTGTTGTAAGGAATATACAAGCCTGGCTGAAATCAAATCCAGATAAAACTGTTGCGGTTTTATGTCCGACTGGTCATCATGGTGAAAGAGCTGCCGAAGAGCTGCGCCTCGCGGGTATACCGATGGTTGAACTATTAAACAGCAGCCAATCTACCCGGCGGGTTGCTGCCATCATCGCAGCAATATTGCAATCATTGGCTGAGCCTGGCAGTGCTCAGAAGCTTTCGCAGTCAGTCGAGAAAATACTCACTCAGGATAATCTTGAAGATGAAGCCAAACGTGAAATCAAGAAATTGGCTGGAGGAATTCTGAAAATTTTGCGGCTGGAAGATTTACTTTTTCCGCTGCCCGGGAATGAATGGTCAGAAACTATTGATCAGGCGAAATTATCCCCGCACCTCATGGAAGAATTTTCAGGTTTACGGATAAAGCTATTACGCTGGCAAGAAGCCTCTTTCCTGCCAATTGACCAATTG
>JAGOVY010000100.1 GCA_018060515.1 Anaerolineaceae bacterium
ATATCAAACCGCTCATCCCAGAGTACTGCCGCGTCAATCGTGTTATTCGCGACATTCCATCGTTCCATGTGGTGGAGGGAAACCGGCGCACCAGTTTGCGGCAGGATGTACACCGTGAGATGCTGCAGCGTGGAACAACGTGCCGCTGCATCCGTTGCCGCGAGGTAAAAGGGCATTCTGTTGAATCTGGTGAGCTTGAATTTAATAATTTGGTTTACCATCCAGCCAGCGCTGAAGAACATTTTCTGTCTTATGTTACCCCGCAAGACCAATTAGCGGGGTACTTGCGCCTGTCCTTTCCGGCGGCAGACTCTCCTCACCTCAATATTTCTGATCTGGAGAACGCGGCCATCATCCGTGAAGTGCATGTGTACGGGCAGTCCCTCCCGGTTGGCACAGAACGAGATGGCGCGGCGCAGCATAGCGGGCTCGGTACGACGTTGCTGGAGCATGCTGACCGCATCACTCGCGAGCAAGGCATCTCCCGCCTGGCGGTAATCGCCGCGGTGGGTACGCGCGCCTATTACGAGAAACGCGGTTTCCGCCTGAGCGATCTGTACATGGTCAAGGATCTTTAACCAGAATAACAAAGTGTAAATAAATCCCCCGGTACATTGTCCATGTTCCGGGGGTTGATGTTTTTCTCGACTGCCACTTTCTAATTCGCCGCGGCAGTTATTTTGGTTTAAATTTTCGGACGATGGTTAATTCACCGGCGTGGTGTTGTTCCAAAACCAGTTGAAGGTATAAAAGACGCCGCTTGCAGTTTCGAGGCGGATGGCAATGCGTGTGCTGCCGGCCATCTCCACTGGGATGGTGAAGGTTTGTGTAAACTCACCACCCGTTCCAGATGCATACGATCCAGCATCATAACCGCCCACACCCTTCTTGCCCATGACACCCATGGTGACTTTGAAGGTCTCGTTGGCTGGGAAGTTCTTGCCGGCGATGGTTACCGTCTTATCCCGCTCTACTGCCTGGATGCTGAACGTGGGAATACCGGTATAACCACCCTGACCTTCACCGCCGCCGCCTGCTGTGCTGGTGGAATTGTTCCAGAACCAGTTATAGGCGAAGAAGCCTTCGGGGCTATCCATGCGGATGGAAATTTGCTTCTTACCTGCCAGTTCAGCCGGGATGCTGAACCTTGCTTTTAGAACACCACCCTCAGCAGAATTTAATGTCCCCACCACGATGCCGTTAATACCGCGGGTGGAGATCTCTCCCATTCGCACAGTGAAGGTTTGGCCTGCGGGCAGGTTCTTGGTCTCAATGCCAACTGCCAGGTCGCGTTCCACATCCACAATGCTGAAAGTGGGAATAGGTGTTTGCGGGTTGCTGTTATTCACCGGAGCGGCGGTGTTATAAAACCAGTTGTAGGCGTAAAAACCTGTCGGGCTGTCAAGCCTGATGGCAACACTTTCGTCCTTTGCCAGGTCTGCAGGAATGTTGAAAGTAGCGGATATTTTCGTCTGGGTTCCTGTATTGAGGGTTCCCACAATTGTGCCGCCTAAAGCGAACGTACCTCGTTTGCCCATTCGGACCGTAAAAGTTTGCCCGGTTGGGAAGTTTTGACCGCTGATGGTAACCGTTTTACCAGGGTCAACGCTGGTGATGGCAATGGTTGGGTAAGTTGCCGCAGAGACGCTGCCGAATGTGGAAACGATTAATGCCGTTGCCACAATCAGTGGGATGAGATAGCGGATGGACTTGAGAATAAAGCTCTTTTTCATTTGTTTCTCCTTTCGTTCTTCTAAAACCCGTAAAAAACGGATGATGTGCAGCCTTTAAGCATACTGCACTTTAAGAAAAGACGGTTGGGAATGTTCCCAACCGTCGTGATTCACTATGGGTTGGTCACCCGAGCGGCAACCCAAAGCGCAACGTCATCAGTGGGATCACCGTTGCTGTAAACCTTCAGCATCAGGATAACATCCTTCCCAGCCAGTGCATCAAGGTTCACATCCACCTGCGTGGAATTGGGATAAGTAATATCCCATGTTCCCAAAGATTCAGATTTCGAATCACCGTCAACCATATAGAGCAATTCGTATTTAACTGAGCATTTTTTAGCGTTATTGGCGCAAACCAACAATGCTCTGAAGCGGTCTCCCTCGAGAATCTTAAATTTGGGATATCTCCCCAAGATCATTCCATCGCCGCCCTTGGCCGGAACGGTGAAAAGGGTGCCTTCATCCTCCTGAAAACCACCAGCAAGAATGGGTGCGAAAGAGCGCGTGATTGAACCATTGACGGTATCCACACCGCCGCTTGGGCAGCTAATGTTGCCGGCATTTGTGCGCCAGGCTGCGGAACACATTTCAACGACCATGTCAAAGCGTGTGTTAGGATCTTTCGATTTGGGCAGGCTGGCGACTTTGATGTTTACCGTCAGCGGTGCATTGAAGTTTGAACCAGTGCCGAACACGGTACCATTATCTGATTTAAACATCCAACTGCCAGTGAAACTGCCTTTGTCAGATGGTGCAGTCATAGGCACAGTGAGATTGACCGTCTCGCCAGGTTTGACCGAGTTGGGGAAAGCCACTGATGCCGGCGCAGATAATTGGTTGCCGCCGAAGAAGAAGATGGTATATTTGGTGTTCCAAGTACAGGAACCCACGTTTTTAATCTTCCAGGTCTTGTCAATGCGCTGTCCGGCATCGACCGTGATCCAATCAGGGATGGTCACATCCTCGATAAACTTGGCTGCGCTACACGGGATGGGGATTGCGGTAGCGGTAGATGGTTTATACGTGGCTGTTGGAGGAAGGTTTGTAGGTACTGGAGTGTTGGTGGATCCAGGGGCGGTAGTGTTGGTGGGTGAAGGCGTATCACCTGGACCAGGGGTATTGCTGGGTGGTATTCCAGTCAATTGGGCAACCATGGTTTCAAAGGCTGATTGGGTGAGTTTGGCGGTTATCGTTGCCGCGGCCGCGGTTTCGATATGTTCGAAATCATCAACCTGATTGCCGCGAAACATGTTGGTCAGGTTACAGGCAGTAAGGATAAAAACCACACCTGTCAGGATAATTCCCATCTTTAAGAATGATTTTTTGGGCATGATCAACCTCCTTTTAGGTCTTTATTAAGACGCATGCAAGAAACCAATTGTTCCCACATTCTCGACTCGCGCACTTGTTATAAACCCGCTTGCTTTCTCTTGTTAAAGCGCTAATGGTGTCTCTCACTTCTGGCGCAAAAACAGCGTTTCTGCCCCGTCGAGGGTAAGCGTGAGGGTATCTTCTTCAACTAAATAGGTCAATTTTTGGTCTGGAATGGTGCCTTCGGTGCTGGCGTGTAGAATGATGATGTCAGGATCTTCAAGGACGTAATCCATCGTGATACTGGAATTTTCCCAGCTCATCACCAGTTTTCCTTCTCCGAGTATTTCAATGACCACACCTGAAGAGGGTTCACGCCATTTACCCAGCAGCGGGTCTTTAGCGCTGCAAGCAGCAGTCATGAAAGTCACCAGCATTAATATCAAAGCGAGTTTACATAATCGTATTGCAGAACATTTCATCCTATATACCTCTTCTCTAACTCATAGTGTACTCACTCAAACGCCAACATACAAGGTTAACGCTAAATGAATTACCGCTTAAAAGTGTGACCATTTTCCCATTTGCCACACAGGCGTATAACAGTATACTGATTATTAATGTTATTGTTGAATGTAAACTGACAATCAGGAGGATTGTATGAAAAAGGTTGCCATAGTAACCGACTCTACTGCTTATCTGCCGGCAAACTATGTGGAAGAATTTGGGGTAACCGTTGTGCCCCTCACTCTGCAATGGGATGGCGCGAGTTATCGGGATGGTGTGGATATTTTGCCGGATGAGTTTTATACTCGGCTTTCAGATAGTAAAACCCTCCCGACAACCAGTCAGGCAACGGTCAATGACTTCACCCAGGTGTATAAGAAGCTCATGGATGAAGGCTTTGACATTTTAACCCTGCCGATCAGTTCGGGGATTTCTGGAACATATGACTCTGCCATTCAGGCAAAAGCACAACTTGGAGAAGTTCCCATTGAAATCATTGATACACGCCTGGTTTCGATGGCGCTTAGCTTTCAGGTGCTAGCAGCCGCCCGAGC
Source organism: Anaerolineaceae bacterium (assembly GCA_018060515.1). Classification (GTDB taxonomy): domain Bacteria; phylum Chloroflexota; class Anaerolineae; order Anaerolineales; family Anaerolineaceae; genus UBA6107. The sequence continues at coordinate 4,106 of JAGOVY010000100.1, forward strand.
GGCGAAAGATGGGGCGTCTTTGGAGGAGTGCAAGCAAATTGCACTTAAAGCGTACGACCATATCGGGGTTTACTTTGTGGTAGATACACTGAAGTACCTGCATGCCGGCGGACGTATTGGCGGGGGTAAACGATTTATGGGTACAGCGCTGAACATCAAACCCATTCTCGAAATTCGAGATGGAAAAATTGAAGCGGTAAAAAGTGTGATTTCCATCAACAAAGCTCTTGAAGCGATGGTAGAGATGGTAGAAAAAGACATAGATCAGCGCAAACCGGTACGTGTTTCTGTGTTTCATGCGTTGGCAGCAGAAAAGGCACAGGAATTGTTAAAGACAACTGCCGCCCGCCTGCACGCCGATGAGGCCATTCTCAGTTATGTCAGCCCGGTAATTGGCTGCCATGTCGGCCCGGGAACCTTGAGCATTGCCTATATGGCGGGAATGTAATACAAATTTTCTCGATAAAAAGTCCCGGTAAATCCGGGATTTTCGTTTGGGTATAATGGTTAAGGATGATATTCGAAAAGCAGGAGGGCGAATGCCAAAAGCCATCTTTCAATTTCCGCGCGGGTTTCTCTGGGGCTCTGCCACGGCATCTCACCAGGTAGAGGGCGGAAACACAAACAATAATTGGGCGCAGTGGGAAGAAACACCAGGCAAAATTGTGGATGGCCAGCGCTCGGGGTTGGCCTGCGATTGGTGGGGTGGACGTTGGCGCGAAGACCTGGAGCGGGCGCAGGCAACCGGGCAAAACGCTCATCGCCTGTCATTGGAATGGAGCCGCATCCAACCTGAACCTGACCGCTGGGATGACGAAGCCCTTTCAAAATATGTAGAAATCGTTCGCTGGATGACACACAACAACATGACACCAATGGTCACGCTGCATCACTTCTCTGAACCGCTTTGGCTGGTGGAAAGAGGCGGTTGGGAAAGCGAAGAAACCCCGGCGTTGTTCGCGCGTTTTGTCAGGCATGTGGTTAGCGCATTAAAAGATTATGTAACTTTATGGGTAACCATCAACGAACCCAATGTGTATGTATTTTGCGGCTGGGTGGAAGGGGTGTTTCCCCCCGGCAAGCAGGATATTAAACTTGCGGCAACGGTCATCAAAAACCTGCTGATTGCCCACGCGGCGGCTTATCAGGTTATCCACGAGATTCAGCCCGAAGCGCGGGTGGGGGTGGCCACGAGCTATCGCAGTTTCATCCCAGCGCACGCAGCCTCTCCGTTTGACCGGATTATGGCAAACATCCTCAATCAAATATTCAATAAAGCCTTCAATGATTGTCTGGTGGATGGCAGACTGAACCTGGTGATAAAAAAAATAAAACTGCCAGAAGCGGCGGGCACGCAGGATTTCATCGGGTTGAATTATTACACACGCGACCTGGTCAGTTTTAAACCCTTTAAACCAGGGGCGTTCTTTTATCAAGCTGCCTTCCCGAAAGAAGCCTCAGTCAGCGAGAATAAATTTATTGCCAATGTTCCCGCGGGAATTTGGGATGGGCTCAAGTGGGCGCACAGCTATAACCTACCCATCGTCATTACCGAGAATGGTGTTGAAGACAGCCAAGATACGCTGCGTCCGCGCTACCTTGTGGAACACCTGCATCAGGTATGGCGGGCAGCGAATTATAATTGGCAGGTGAAGGGATATTTCCACTGGTCGCTGGTGGATAACTTTGAGTGGGAGCGTGGTTGGACGCAACGGTTTGGCTTGTGGGGGCTGGATGTGGCTACCCAAGCGCGGTTCCGCCGTGCCAGCGTAGACGTTTATGAACGAATCTGTCGTGAAAATGGCATCTCCAGTGAGATGGTTGCTGAGCTGGTTCCGGCAAGTTTTGATGCATTATTTCCGGCAGAATAATCAAATTAATCAGGAGAAAATTAAATGGCCGATTTGAAGTTTTTGAGCACGGAATGGGTTGAAAAAACAGAGAAAATTTTGCGCGAGAAAATTACTCCGCAATCTACCAATAACGCTACACTGTCTATCGCGTTGACTGTGGAAAACCTCCCTGACAAGCAAGAGAAAACGCTGGTTTTTGAAACCGACAAAGGAAACCTGAAGACCTTTAAGCTTGCTGAAGCCGGAGAGATTAAGACAGAATTTGTGTTGAGTGGAGATTATCACTCCTTTGAAAAATTATTCAAGGGCGAACTTGATCCTAAAGCTGCCATCATGAGCGGAGCCTTAAAATTTAAGGGCAACATGTTAAAAGCATTGGGCATCCTGCCTTCGCTTGAACCATTCCTCGGAGTACTTTCCAAAATCCCCACCAGTTTCTAATGACATAACGCAGCCAAACAGGGCACCCACGTGGATGCCCTGTTCTGTTTTTTATTGTGTGTAAATCATAAAATGTAGGCTGCGCAATGTTTGCGTTGGTAATATTAAACCAATTATCGAGCTCCTGCTTGACCTTTTCTTCCACATCCAGGCGCAGTTTTTTTGCACCTCCCTTCTGGTATAATCCACCCGGTTAATTTCGTCTTGAATTTGAAAAGAAGAAACATACATTTAAGACGAGATGTTTCTGGAAACAATCTTGTACTGGAAAGAGAATCTGAAAATGATTATTCGTGAATACCCCAATTCATATAATCTGCCCAAACGTATTGAAGGGCTTACCCGGCTGGCTCACAATATGTGGTGGGTTTGGAATCCGGATGGACAGCGTGCATTTCAGTTTATCGACCCCATATTGTGGGATCTGGTGGCGCACAATCCGGTGGCGTTTTTACGCCGTGTTGAACGGGAGCGATTGAATGCCGCCGTTGGGCAACCCGCCTATATTGAGCACTACGACAACACACTGGCAAAATTTGATGCCTACCTGACTGACTCTAACACCTGGTTTCACCAAACCTACCCTGACCTGACTAAAAAAACCATCGCATACTTCTCATTTGAGTTCGGCATTCATGAATCATTGCCGGTGTATGCAGGCGGTCTGGGTATCCTTTCAGGAGACCATCTCAAAGAGGCATCCGATTTGGGTCTACCCGTCGTGGGGGTTGGCTTTGTCTACGATAAAGGCTACTTTGTGCAGGAATTGACGGAGGATGGCTGGCAGGAAACGCGGAATTACCTGATCGATTTCGAAATGCTGCCGTTGATCGCATTGTTGGGTGAAGATCGCAAACCGCTCACGATCTCGATTGACCTGCCTGGTAGACCAATCTACGCGCGTATTTGGGAACTCCAGGTAGGCAGAGCGCATCTTTATCTGCTTGATTCCAATGTTGAAGCCAATGCTGCGGCCGACAGGCAGCTCACTGAACGTCTGTACAGCAATGACCTTGAAATCCGTATTTCACAGGAAATGCTGCTCGGAATGGGCGGAGTTAAAGTCTTAAGGCTGTTAGGGTATGAGCCCTCGGTATGGCACATGAATGAAGGGCACTCGGCATTCCTTGCGCTTGAGCGCATCCGTGAGCAGATGAAGGCTGGTAAAGATTTTAAGAGCGCTTGGGATGAGGTCAAGGCAACTAATGTATTTACCACCCATACACCCGTACCCGCAGGCAACGACCAATTTCCGCTTTGGCTGGTGGATAAATACTTCGGCAATTTCAGTCAGGAG
>JAGOVY010000025.1 GCA_018060515.1 Anaerolineaceae bacterium
GAATGCCGTCAACACGTCGACAGAAAACTTCCTCTATTATGCGCTTAAGAAACTGCAGCAAACTCAGGATGGGGCAGCAGAAGTGACTAAAATGGCTCATGAAGAACTTGAGCATGGCATTACGCGTGTTCCGGCGGCACATTCTTTTGATATTGAAGCCCAAGTGGTGGAGCTTTCTCAACTTGATCCTCAGCGGTTAGACCCGCGCCTCAATCTGGATAATCAGCTCAACGATTTCCTGAAGAACAGCAACGCCCTCATAGTCAATATCGATTACCCATTAGGGTTGAGTGCCTATAACATTCTCATAAAAATCGCTGATCACATCCCCGAGATATTGGGGGTATACATCATGGGCAAAGCGGCAACCTTAAATGGCGTACGCGGCGACATCATGATTCCCAATGTGGTGCAAGATGAGCACTCACAAAACACCTATATCTTCCAAAACACATTTACCGCACCTGACATAGCGCCTTACCTGCTATACGGTACCGTGTTGGATAACCAAAAAGCGCTCACGGTTCCGGGTACTTTCTTGCAGAATGCCAACATGATGGACGTCATGTATCGAGAGGGTTATACCGATATTGAGATGGAAGCCGGTCCGTACCTCTCTGCAGTCTATGAAATGACACGACCCAAACGCCACCCGATGAACGAAATTGTAAATCTTCAAGGGGTGGGCTTTGATATCGGCATCTTGCACTACGCCTCAGACACTCCGTTAAGCAAGGGGAAAAATCTTGGCGCTGGCGCTCTCTCTTACCGCGGCATGGACTCAACGTACGCCGCCTCCATCGCCATCCTCCGGCGTATCTTCCAGTTGGAAGCTCGCCGTCTGACATGAACGATCGTATCAGGCAATAAAACAACAGCAGGAAGACAGCAACAAAAAACCTCAACAAAACCTTTGCGGTATAATTGAGGGGTGGAGGATTCATGGAAATAACCTGGTACGGGCACTCCTGTTTTCGTTTAACTGAACGCGGAATGGCAACGGTAGTTACCGACCCTTATGACCACAAACAGGTTGGATATGAGCCGTTGAAGGTCAAAGGGGATGTGGTCACCATCAGCCATAAAACCGCCGGACATGATTTCATTAGCGGGGTGAAGGGTTACTCGCACATTATTGACGGACCGGGTGAGTTTGAAATTGGCGGAGTATTTATTACCGGCATTCAAACCAACGGACGCTCGCATAAAACTGAAGGCGAGCTGCGCAATACCATGTACCTTCTGGATTATAACGGAATCAACATACTTCACTTGGGAGATATCAACCGCGTTCCCAGCCAGACTGAAGTGGAGGCTATTGGGCCTGTGCACGTGGCGCTTGTACCAGTCGGCGCAGGCGGCAGCCTGACAGCGATAAAAGCTACTGAAGTCATCAGCCTGCTCGAACCGAATATCGTTATCCCGATGCATTATGCCACCCCGCACTCTGTTGAAACACCCTTAAAACTTGAGCCGTTAACCAAGTTCCTCAAAGAAATGGGACTTGGCTCAATTGAAACCGCTCCTTCGCTGAAAATCCCCAGTACCAACTCTCTGCCCGATGAAACGCGCGTGGTTGTACTGGAGTACCAAAAGAATAATCAATAAAAGCATGGATGGACAAACACCGATTAAATTGATCATGACCTGGGATATCCTCCCTGAACGCGAGCAGGATTACTTCGAGTTCGTGGTACGGGAGTATATACCCGGCATACAACGCCTGGGATTTGATCTTTCAGATGCATGGGCAACTGTTTATGGAAACAAGCCGCAGATTATGGTGGGGCTTATCATTGGCTCCTCCCGTAAAGCGCGCCAAATTCTGCTTTCAGAAGAATGGTCATCTCTCAATAACCTCTTGCAGGATTACATACAAAACTACACCGTAAAAATGGTTTACGCACGCAGCAGCTTTCAAATTTGAGCTGCACGATGAAAGAAGAATTTTCCGAAAGACTGCTCATTTGGTATCAAAAAAATGCCCGAAGCCTTCCCTGGCGCGGGCATACGGATCCGTATGCCATTTGGGTGTCTGAGATTATGCTGCAACAAACCCGGGTTGATACAGTTATCCCCTATTACCAGCGCTGGATGCAGCGCTTTCCAAATATCGCTGCATTGGCTGAAGCGAGCGAAGCTGAAGTGCTGAAAGCCTGGGAAGGTTTGGGCTATTACGCGCGCGCGCGAGCCATGCATCGGGCTGCACGCATCATACAGCAGGAGCACGGTGGGGCACTGCCGCGCAGCTATTCACAACTGAGAAAACTTCCAGGAATCGGTGCTTACACGGCTGCAGCCATTGCATCCATCGCTTTTGCTGAGGATTACGCCGTTGTGGATGGAAATGTTAAACGTGTGTTGGCGCGAGTTTTGCCTTATATCAAACCAGTGAACACACCATCAGCAGAAAAGGAGCTGCAAGCGCTGGCGCAAATGCTATTGGCGCCTGGCAAGGCTTCAAGCTACAACCAGGCGGTGATGGAGCTTGGCGCGCTGGTTTGTCTGCCGCGCAATCCGCTCTGCGAGGCGTGCCCGCTTACCGAAATCTGTACAGCCTATAAAGAAAAGCGCCAATCAGAATTGCCGCAAATCGTTCCCAAGGCTAAAATTCCGCATCTGGTAGTTTCTGCCGGGGTGCTGCGCCAGGCAAACCAGGTGCTGATTACGCGCCGCCCACCAAATGGTTTACTTGGAGGGATGTGGGAATACCCCGGCGGTAAAGTGGAGGGAGAGGAGACGTTCAGCGCCGCGCTCGTTCGAGAGTTGTATGAAGAGCTGGGCATCCATGCCGAGGTTGGTGAATTATTAGGCACGTATCGCCACGCATACACCCATTTCAAAGTGACGCTGCATGCATATTATGCCGCCGCAGCCGACCTGGATGCTATTACGCTGAACCCTGAGGATTATAAATGGGTCCATCCGGCTGAACTTGAGGCGTATCCCATGGGTAAGATCGACCGTATGATCTCTCGAGATCTGCACGCAGCGGAAAAGAGCAAGCATGGATGAGTTTGCCGCAGCGCGAGAGCAAATGGTTGCCTGGCAAATTGAAAAGCGCGGAATTACCAATCACGCGGTGTTGAATGCCATGCGCAGCGTACCGCGGCATCTCTTCATTCCTCCGGAATATGTGGCAGAGGCATATGCAGACTGCCCGCTGCCGATTGGTTACGGACAGACCATCTCTCAGCCCTATATTGTGGCATTAATGACCCAGCTGCTTCAACTTACGGGCAAGGAGAATGTGCTCGAGATTGGCACGGGTTGTGGTTACCAGGCGGCGGTGCTCTCGTTGTTAGCTCACGAAGTCCACTCGGTGGAAATTATTGCACCACTTACCGCTGAGACGCAAAAAAGACTTGACCGGCTGGGATATAACAACGTCAGCGTGCACCTGGGAGACGGCTCGCTGGGCTGGCAGCCGAATGCACCGTATGATGCCATCATGGTGACCGCGCACGCCCCCAAAGCGCCGCCTGCTTTGCTGGAGCAGCTCAAACCTTCTGGCAGGTTGGTGCTTCCGGTTGGGAGCAGAAACAGGCAATGGCTGCAATATTGGCGCTGTGAAAATGGGGTATGGCAGGAAGAATCGCTCATTCCTGTTGCCTTCGTCCCGCTGCGTGGCGAGCACGGCTGGCAAAACGAAGAAGAATAAGAAAAGCTCCCGGCAGGGAGCTTTGTAGATTAATTCCGGTTGATATTTACCAGCACCATTGGCTTACGTCTGGTTTCCCGATACAAATAATTCGAGACCGCTTGCTCCACATCCTGCTGCAGATGTCCGTTGGCTTTTGCTGCCGATTCAAGTACACGCGTTTTTAAGCCGCCCAACAACTCGCTGCCCTCTTGGAAGGTGATAAAACCGCGGGTGATGAACTCGGGGTCTTTCATCGGTTTGTCAGTATATTTATCCATGGTGAGGTTCACAATCATCAAACCTTCTTCAGATAGGCGTTCGCGGTCGCGCATGACCGCGTCGCTTACATCACCGACACCGGCGCCATCGACATAGATGTAAGACGCAGGCACCTTATCTGCCAGGCGCATATTTCCGTTACGAAATTCAACCGCTTGCCCATTCAGAATAACGGCGATGTTTTCCTCAGCGATGCCAATCTCTTTGGCGAGGTGTGCGTGCTGTTTGAGTTGACGCAGCTCTCCGTGGATGGGGATGAAAAACTTTGGCTGTGTCAGATGCATCAGTAGTTTCATTTCTTCCTGGCTGGCATGCCCCGAAACATGCACAGCAGCAATAGATTCGTAAATCACGTTGGCACCACGTTCAAACAGACGGTTAATCGTACGGTACACGTTCTCTTCATTCCCTGGGATGGGGTGAGAAGAAAGGACGATGGTATCTCCGTTTTGGACATCAAAGATGCGGTGTGAGCCGTTCGAGAGCCGCCCAAGGATGGACGTGGGTTCGCCCTGAGAACCGGTGCACATGATGACAACATCTTTGTCTTTCATGTTAAGCGCCTCTTCAAGGCTGACAATAAGGTTGTCGGGCAGGTTGAGATAGCCAAGCTTGCGTGCGATTTTCGCGTTGTCAAGCATGCTGGCACCGGCGAAAGCCAGCTTACGCTTATAGCGAATGGCTGCGTTGCCAACCTGCTGCATACGTGAAATGAGTGAAGCGAAACTGGCGATGATGATACGCCCGCTGGCATCGCGGAAAACCTTGTCGAAGGCGTCATCCACGACGCGTTCCGAGGGTGTCCAGCCTTTGCGCTCAGCGTTGGTCGAATCAGCCAGAAGCGCCAAAACTCCGCGCCGCTGAAACTCAGCCAGCTTGGCGTAATCAGTCGGCCAGTTATCCACCGGAGTGTGGTCAAATTTGTAGTCTCCGGTATGTACCACCAACCCTGCCGGGCAATCAATCCCCAGCCCAACGCCATCTGGAATTGAGTGGCAAACGTGGAAGAAATCCACTGTAAACGGGCCGATCCTGCGGCTTTCACCTGCTTTTACCGTTTCAATATGTACTTTTGAGGTCATACCGCCATTACGGGCGAGTTTAACTTCCAGCAATCCGCGGGTGAGCGGTGTGGCGTAAATGGGCACCTGCAATTCTTCCAATACATGGCGGATGGCGCCGGTATGGTCCTCGTGTCCGTGGGTAATCACGATGCCCTTTACTTTATCGCGGCGCTGAATGAGATAAGTAATATCAGGAATGATGTAATCAATACCGAGCATGTCGTTTTCAGGGAACATCAGGCCGGTATCTACCAGCAGAATTTGCCCATCATACTCGTAGACCATCATATTGGCGCCGACTTCTCCCAAACCGCCAAGAGGAATAATTTTCAAAGTTCCCTGACGTGTGTTTTCTTTCTTTTCGTACTTTTTCATATTAACCTTTTCTGTTCCCCTCTGGGAACGATGTTGATCAACCGCAGCGAGAGTTACCCCTCTGTTTGCGGATTAGTTGAGATAAAAAATAACTCCTGGCAGTTACCAAACCAGGGGTTGCGAGTGACTTCCAATTTTGTTGTGATACTTCATCTCTGGAAAACCAGAGCTTCTTGTACTTAGGTGAACAAAACGGTGCTTCAAAACGGTTAAGCCTGTATGCTGATAACCAACAAATATCAATAACCTGATTATTATACCCCATTTTTGTCCAAATAAGCCGATGAAAAACCAACAATGAATACAACACTGAATTTGAAGTGCTGGATCAAACCTGCCAATTTTGGTTTGAAATAAACACACTGTGGATACAGAGAAACTCAGGTTGTTTTTCTGCCGTAAAGCTGTTCACGGATTTGCAGCACTTGGCGCCTAAGCCGGTCATCATGCTCGAGCAATCCTGAAACTTTCTCGCAAGCGTAGATCACCGTAGTATGATCTCGCCCGCCGATAACTTCACCGATTTGCGGCAGCGAAACGTTTCCTTCCTGACGCAGCAGGTACATGACCACCTGTCGCGGCAAGGCGGCTGCGCGGGTGCGGTCTCGCCCAATTAATTTTTCGGGAGTGATGCCGAAGGAGGATGCGACCACATTCACCACATGCGCTGGTTCAAAGGCGTTGCGCTGCGGCAGCAGGTCAGTGAGCGCAATGCGCGCCAATTCTTCGTTCAGCGGTTTACCGCGCAGGTCAGCATACGCCATAATACGCGTCAACGCACCTTCGAGTTCGCGAATGTTGGATTGGAATTGACGGGCGATAAATTCAAGAATGGCAGGGTTTACCGAATGCCCGCTGCGTTCAGCTTTGGTGCGCAGGATGGCGATCCGCGTTTCCAATTCAGGCGGTTGAATATCAGCGGTTAACCCCCATTCAAAACGCGACCTCAGGCGCTCTTCCAAGGTAGCCATCGCACGAGGTGGCCGGTCGGATGAAATGACGATCTGTTTATCTTGTCCATGCAGCGTGTTAAAGGTGTGAAAAAATTCTTCCTGGGTCGATTCTTTCCCGGCGATGAATTGGATGTCATCCACCAACAGCACGTCAATACGGCGATAGCGGTCGCGGAAAGCCTGTGTGGTGTGTGTACGAATGGCGTTTATCAAATCGTTGGTGAATTCTTCTGATGACACATACAACACCGACTGACCGTGTGCCTGGGCATAGTTTCCGATGGCATGCAGCAGGTGGGTTTTCCCCAACCCCACACCCCCGTAAAGAAAGAGAGGGTTGTATGCTTGCGCCGGGTTTTCAGCGACTGCCAGACAGGCAGCGTGTGCCAGACGGTTGGATGAACCAACAATAAAATTATCAAAGGTATAGCGTTGATTGAAGCGCTGCTGTTGCTCTTTAACCGCCGTGGTGATGAGGGGCAGCGTTCGGTCAGATTCTTTTTCTGAATCCCGGTTTTCGTAATCTTTGTGCCAGACGATGAACTCCACCTGTTGAGGGGCTTCCATCAAACCGCCGAGGATTCCGTTTAACGTGGCCGTGAGACGGGATTTGAGCCAGTCGCAGGCATAGGCGTTTGGCACCCCAATGGTGAATAAATCACCTTCGTGCCTGACCAACTCAGCGGGCTGCACCCAGGTTTCGTAAGATGCGCGCGACATATCCATTTGAAGTTGACCTACAGCTGCCTGCCACGCATTCCTGGGATCCACCGCCCGCCTCCTCATGAGATTCACGTTGCCGATAGAACATACAAATTACACACCCTACCATTCCAGCGAATGCAGGTTTGAAAAACTCGGGTTTTATTTGTACTTCTTTCAGGCTTACCCGAAGCTGTAATTTTTAGCTTCGTCCGAACGCGTAGAAGCATTCTAACAGAAAGCCAAAGGCGAAACAAGTCGAATACCCTACGTTTGATTAAAAAAACCGCTTTTTTTAAGATTGTCAATCTTAAGAAGAATGCAGGACCATAGCAGCCGCCGAAATTCTTGCCGATTATTTTTTACGCCACAAGTGAGAGGTGAAAAAAAAGACCCCCCCACATCTTGGGTAGATTAGCGTTATTTGTCTTCTTGTTCTATATATAGTGCGGAATCATTAAACACAATCGCCAATTGAGAAACGAAAACTTGGACTATGAGACGCAAAATAATGTATTAGAAATTCTTAACACTCAAGTTCAAAATTATCGCGAAGAGGAGCAACCCCGAATGGGTGAAGGCGTCTGTTTACCCATCTTGCTGGGCTGTCATCAACGCAGCGGCCCGGCGCGCAATTTCCACGGCAAAGTTGGTACCTCGATCCCATGGGTAAACCTGCGACATACTGGCGAAGAACAACCCTTTTAGCGGCGTCTCGATCGACGGAATATTCGCGGAATGATTCACCAGCGGCACAGGCTGAGCGTAATTGGTTTTCACCAACCATGAGTTATTGATCCAGTCAGGCTCAAAATCAGGGTTGATCCGTTTGAGGCTGGGGATGAAGCGCTGCAGCAGTTCTTCTTTGGATAGCTTGAAATATTCATGCGCCGGGTCAAGATAGTCGCCACAGTAGATTATGTGGTTCCCACCGAAACGTTCAGCCGGTAAAAAGTTAGTATGTTCCACCAGCGCTAAAAAGGGGAATCCCTCTTCTTTGGGCAGGTTGTACCAGTAGTAACCCTCGCGAGAAAGTTGATGTTTGAGGGAGATGGTCATCACCACAGCTCCCATGCTCTTTAAATCCAACAAACCTTTCAGGTACGCTGCAGGCAGCTGAGGCGCCATCTTGGCCAGCATTGACGGAGAAATGGTCACCAACGCCTGGTCAAACTCATATTCCTGATCGTCGGTTATCACTCGCAGCTTGCCATTCTCAGCGGTGAGAATTTGCCTGACCGCTGTTTGATAGTGGAACTTTACACCCATTTTTATCAACTCGGCAGCAAAATCATCCACAAAAGCCTGGAAGCCACCCTGATAAGTGGCAAGTTGGGTGGTGCGGGCGTGCAGCCGCGCCCACATCCATGCCATGTTAACCTGTTCGGCATACTTTTCACTGAACTTCCCAACAACCAGCGGCTCCCACATTTGAGCGTATACTTTTTCGCCAGCCCATTTGCGCATCCAGTTGGCCACGGTGGTTTTTTCCATGGGCCGCCAGTTATTGGTGAGCCGCAGGTACAGCCCCACCAATCCAAACCGAATTTTGTTCAGTCCATACCCCAGCCCCGGGTAGAGCAGGGCGCTGAGGATTGAATCGAACGGCGAAAACTTACCGTTATGGTACATCACGGTTGTCGGGTTCAAAATCAACACATTGTTTTCGAGATCTAATTCTTTGAAAAGTCGGAACATATGACGGTCTGAGGTGAACCAATGGTGATAGAACTTCTCCACCGTCCAGTCCCAATCGGGTTCTTTGAACCCGGCAGCCAGCCCACCGGGAGTTGCGTCAGCCTCAAAGAGGATCACCTCATAACCTGCTTTTGCCAGGTCAAACGCCGCGGCTAAACCACCGAAACCTGCTCCGATAACTGCTGCCTTCATTTCAGTTTCTCCTCGATTCACTCGTTATTTGAGTCGCTGTCCGATTCTTGTCGCAGCGAGTTATCCCACTTGATGCCTTCTTTAGCCATGTAATATCCTCCCAGCAGCGTAACCGGCAGCCAGAGCGCCACGTGCAGTACCACGCCGTATCCCAGGGCTTCAGCGCCAGGCACACCAAAAGCAACCAACACTGCCTTGGTGACTGCCTCCCAGGTGCCGATGTACCCAGGCGCAGAAGGAATGGTAGTCGCCAGGTTGGCAATACCATTGAGGAGCATTAAGGCAAAGAAACTCACTGAAAATGTAAATGCGTGCATCACAAACCAATACTTCACTGTTTCCAGGAGCCAGATGATAACAGAGGTTAGAAAAACCATCAGGATATGAAAAGGCGACCTAAGGGATTCAAGACCGTCTAAAAACTTTAACATAATACCAATGGTTTTTTCGCGCATGCGTTGGGGCAGGAGGGTGTTAATCAGCCATTCGCCTGCTTTGATTGTGACTTTTGGAAACATCGCAGCCAGCAGGAAAACAAGCAGCGCTGCGAAAAAGACACCCGCACCGATGAGCGCCAGGTTCTGGATATTGCCGACAAAACCTGAATCAAAGGCGGCAATTTTGGCCAGTGCCGGCAGGTTGAGAAACACAAACGCCAGCATGACCACGCCGTCAAAAATGCGTTCAACAATAATGGTTGCCAAAGAAGCTGAGATGGGAACGTTTTCTTTACGCTTGAGCACAACCGCGCGCAGCACTTCACCAGCCCGTGCCGGGTAGATGTTGTTGCCCATGTAGCCGATGCAGGTGATGGGGAACATGGTTCGTGTCGGCACTTTTTTTACTGGACCCAACAAATAATGCCATCGCCAGGCGCGCACCCATAAGCCCACAAAAAAAACAGCCACCCCGGGTAGAATCCACCAATAGTTGGCAGTTTTCACCGCCTGCCAAAATTCACCAAGGTTCAACCCGCGCAGCGCGAAAAAAAGAAAGACGATGCTGATGAGCATCCCCACCCAAAATTGCCATCTCTTCATGCTTGAAATTCTACCACGAAGCCCACATCTGTTTTAGCAGTCAGACAGAGCCCGGTATAATGGTTGTATGGACGAAGAACCGCGCTTGTATGATGTGATTTATGCCACTGTGCGCCAGGTGCCGCCTGGTAAAGTGGCAACCTATGGTCAAATCGCGCGCATCGTTGGCCGCTGTTCGGCGCAGATGGTTGGCTTCGCCTTGGCAGCATTGCGCTCACGTCACTACAGTGAAGAACAAGCAGAGGTCCCCTGGCAGCGCATCATCAATGCTCAGGGGAGAATAAGCCCGCACGGCTTTGGCTTAGGCAGCAAGCTTCAACACGATCTTCTCGAAGCCGAAGGGATTGTTTTTGATGCTCAGGGGTTGATTGACCTGATGGAATACGGCTGGTTAACGAAGCTAGAGACCTGATGTGTGAAATTCAATGTGTAATAAAAGCATGCCGCTTGAAGTGATCTGTAGAAAGCGACATGCTTTTTTGAATTAAACTCGGTCGGATCTTAGTCGAAGAAAGTGGAAGTACAGGTGATCTCCTCTCCATCCACCATAATCACCCACATACGGTCTGCGAAGTAGGGTTTGAATTGGCTCCAGCTTGCGGCGTTGTCTTGTAACAGACGGTACGCGCGTGACTGGCTTAAAGATTTTGACTGCCACGAAATATAGGCTGGGTTTTGAGTGGTCTTCTCAAAGCAGGCGAGGGTTGCGCCTAAACCATTGTGCACTTTTTGCGGCATTTGATCATCCTGATAATGTTTCAGCATCTGCGGGATTGCGTCTGTGGACAGGGAGTTCAAATGGGCAACATCCAGTGAGCTGCCCGCTTGCGCCCGAGCCACGTTGCGCTGCACGATGAAACCGTCAATGTTCATGATAGCCAACGTAGCACCAAACCCAATCACGGTGATGAGGAGCGCAAGCGCAAAGCGCCCACGCCGATTAATCAGCTCCAACACTATGGCAACCAGAATCAGGGCTGCCAGCCAGTAAATGAAAATGTGGGTGTAAGTGCGCAAACGAGAAAACCCATAAGCATTTTCATATAACAGTAAGCGCTGTAACGAAGACGCCAGCATGACTAACACCAAGCCCATCAATACCACTGTCAACACACTGAACCAGGCCTTGGCGGGTTTAGCGTTGGTTTTTGTCACCGTGCTGAGGACCAGGTACAAACCTAAACTCAACACCGCTACAATTACCAGCTCGCTGAAACCGCGGCGGGCATAGTCTGCGTAGGTATAACCGGTGGCTGTAATATTTGCATCACCGCCAAACAGGTAGCGTACCTGAAAGACAACAAAGGTGATGAAGAGCAGGTTAACCGCGCCGAGCACGATTGCGCTCTCTGTCCAGCCGAGGAAGGGTTTAAACCAGGGTGTTTCAGGATCAGGTTTTCGATTTTTACTTGCTGGGTGAATCGCAGTTGTATAAACTCCGATCAGGATCCAGGTAATTACCAGGATATAAAAAGCCCTGAAGAGGTATTCTGGCAGCAGTTCAGTATCAAAGAACTTCTTTATCCAAGCAGCAAAAAGCGGGTCTGCGCTGGATAATAACAACGCAAAGATAATTACAATAGGCAGCGCAATTAATATTCCGCGGAGAACCGGCCAGACGCGACGCGAAGGCTTCTGGGCGGTGCTGCCGTCCAGCGGTGGCGGGTTATTGCCTTTTCTATTTGCAAGTTGCTGCCCAGCGCCGGCGATGCCGGCGACGATAACTTTGGTGAATTCAATCAGGTAGTCTTTCAACCGATACCAAAGCCAATGCCCGTTTAAGAAGGTTGCGGCTAACAAGAGCATTCCCGCCAAGGCAAGTAATATACTGATTGCGCGCGTGAAGGGTTCATTACGTAGCGCCAACACGGCAGAAAAGCCGATGATAGCAACCGTCAACACGCTGCTCAGCGGGTGAGGCTTAACCCCTTCACGCCAGGATAAGAGATACCCGCCTGCGAGCAAGACGCTGATCCAGACGAAGAAGGACACTCCTGCACGCTGGTCTCCAAACAGGTAATCGAACAATATGGCAGCGGCAAGCGCTGCCAGCCAGAACCATATTTTATGTTTTGGCATTTTTCCTCTCAGAAGTTCAGGGTTAACGCGAGCACCATAGACAAAATCACAACAATGCCAATCACTGCCAGTAAGACTTGTTGAACACGGGCTTTGCGTTGGCGGGCAGAACCCTTGGATTTTTTTGTTTCTACGGTCTTCTTGTTTGTTTTTGTCATTAAAATCTCGCATTTCGAGTGTAAGTTTAGGTTTTTACCCCAATCAAAACCTATCAGTACCCTTGCAAACCCTATCATTCAAAGGTTTGTTAAATCGGTGCGTTCGAATCAGATGAAGCATCTCAACATTTAAATATTAACGGTGGGGAGGAAAAACGTTTATTTTTCGGTGGTTGTTGAAGTGCTGTTTCCGGTGGCTGTCGCGGCGGTATCTGCCTTAGGTTCTGAGGTTGGCGCAGTTGAAGTTTCACTGGTTTTGCTTTCATCGTGTTTTGCACCAAGGCTGTGGTTACTGCCCGAAGGTGAACGATGATCGGTGGCATAGAACCCCGAGCCCTTGAAGACGATCCCCACCGGCGTATAGACCTTCCTCAGGCTCTTGTTTCCGCATTCGGGGCATTTAGTCAGCACCGGGTCGGAATATTTTTGAGTCTGATCAAATTGGATACCGCATTTTTCGCACCGATACGTATATACCGGCATAAAAATCACCTCGATTCCTTACTTGTTGCTTAATCTAAAGCATTATAGCCCCAACATCGGGGTCGGTCAAGAAAATTACATGATGCCCAGGTGGCTGAGCAGCACCCTGAGACCAATTAAGATTAATAAAGCCCCTCCCAACAATTGCATCCAATGGCCAAAATGACGCCCCAATCGGTTGCCCACGAGATAGCCCGCGATGGATAACACAAATGAAAAAACGCCGATGATCAAACTGTTGAGCATGATGGATCCATCGACCAGCGCCAGACTTAATCCCACCGCCAGCGCGTCTATACTGGTTGCCAGAGAGAGCATCACCAGAGACCCGCCACGGGTCAGGTCGATCTGTTCGGTTTCATAGCCTGCCTTGAAACTACCGATAATCATTTTTCCGCCGACCCATAACAAAAGCAGGAACGCTACCCAGTGGTCAACCTTGGCAATATAATCGGCAACCTGTTTACCCGCAAACCAGCCGATAAACGCCATTGCACCCTGAAAAAGCCCAAAGTGAAATGCCAGGCGCAGCACCATACGGCTGGTTTTCTTAATACTGTTGGTGCCGATACTGATTGCCACGGCAAAGCAATCCATTGCCAGCCCGAACGAAATGATAAAAATTTCCCAAATATTCAT
The DNA here is from genome assembly GCA_018060515.1 of Anaerolineaceae bacterium. GTDB lineage: Bacteria > Chloroflexota > Anaerolineae > Anaerolineales > Anaerolineaceae > UBA6107. The sequence goes on from JAGOVY010000025.1 coordinate 13,306, forward strand.
ATTGCCTCAGCGTTCAAAGCGCAAATTATAAAGCCGAACATGCGAATTGATTACTGAAGAATATCCATTTTATTGCTGATGAGTTTCAAATTCCAAACGTGCGCAATGAAAAATCAACGATCTTACTTGCTTCAACAGAACGGCTGTTGTATAATTCAAACAAATGTTCGATTATTCTCGGGGATAATATGCCGCTAAACTATCTTGATCTCACCTCACAAGTTCGTGAAATGGGAATGGATGCCCTCGCTCGCGAAGATGATGTACAGCGCACCCGCCAGCGCCTAAGCGCGCTGCTGATTGAGCGCGCCGTTGATTTGGATGCCCTGCGCTCAGAAGTAGAAGCTGCCTTGGCGGGCAATAGCGGGCTGCGCTGCGCTGTACCGGTCTCAGAACCATTAAATGCCCGTGTTGCCTGTCAACTGCCAGCCGCAACAAGCACCATCCTCGCGGCTGATGGCTCGCAGATCAACCCCAGCGGGCATGATTCAGTGTTTTATGGTTTGGTCAACGTAGGAATTTTTTGCATCCAACCCGGCAGCGGTAAAGCTCCTGTCGAAATGACCAAGTCATCTTTGATTTACGGTGAAAATCTCTTTCCTGCCAGCGGGGCGATGTCTGAAGAGCTCATTGCACTGCTGCGGGATGTGCAAGAACGCCGCGCGCTGGCGGAGCTTGCCAGCGCCATCCCTGCGCCGGTTATCACTCTTACAGATGGGCCGCTCGAACTGTACCAGGAACCGCGCGGAGAAGACGAATTCAAGGGCGAATTTAAAAAGTATCTTGCAGCGCTGGATAATATGGCGCTCAATAATGTGATTACCGCTGGTTATGTCAGCCGCCCGCGCGCTAACCTGGTGGTAAAGCTACTAACCCTGCCTGAAGATTCAGCCGCAGCCGAACCGATGCCGCCAGGAATATCTGATTTGGCCCTCTTTGCCAATCTTCTGCAACCAGGCGAGCGCTCGGCTATTTTTCGTTTGCAATCCAGGTCTGCGAAGGAGTACGCCGACCATAAAGCGCTGCATTTCTTTTATCTCAATGCTGGTTCAGCTGTGCACCCGGCTTTTGCGAGGGTGGAAATCCCGCGATGGGTGGCAGAAAATGAAGGCGCGGTAGGCCTGCTGCACGCTACACTGGTAGAGCAGGCGGCGCAGAGCGGAGATGTACCTTACCCTTACCCGCTAATCCGCGCCCATGAGATTGCGGTTGTAAAAATGGCTGACCGGCAGCAACTGACAGCGATGATCGAGAGAGAGTTGATTCGTCTGGGTATTAAACTTCCCAACCGATCTGAAAAGGATGTGAACAAAACTCACACAGGTAGAACGAGGATAAAACGATGAAACCAATTTTTGTCGGAAGATTGTTGAGAGCTGATACCACCGGTTGTGTTATGGGCTGCCGTGTCAGCCCAGGGGGCACGCCTGCTTTTGGAGAAATGATGCTCATCCCACTGAATGATGGCACGCGCATCTACGGGCTGGTGTATGAAATCCACATTGATGATGATGGGTTGGTTCGCCAATTGGTGAGTGCGGAGGTTTCAGCAGAAGTAATTGAAGATAACCGCCTTAATCGTAATGTGCCGATTGAAATCAGCGTGGCGTTTATTGGTTGGGAGGATGCCGCCGGACGGATTGCACACACCCGCGTACCACGCCCTCCCTTAACGCTGGATGAGGTTTTTTGCTGCGCACCAGAAGACTTGCTGCGCTTTACCAGAGGCAACCAAATGGGTTACCTGCGGGCGCTGCTGCACAACCCCGAGCTCCCCGGCGCCGACCTGGTTGCCGCGCACCTGGGGCAGGTGTTTGGCATTGGCAAGCACCCCGATCGCGAAGGCTGGCGCGAACACCTCATCGACGAAGTAATTGCGCTCCTAAAAGATGATTATCCCCAACTGATGGATGTATTAACTGCTGTCTCTGCAAAAAGTGAAAGTGAGGCGTGATGAGCAACTCCGATCTCTCTGCTGTGTTTGAACCAAACATTCTGAAAAACCAGCCTATTGGCTATGTTGTCGGCGGCGGTTTAAAAGCCAACCTGTTTGTTCGCCTGACCCTGCCCGCCCATGAAGTTCAGGAAGGCGGATTCGTCGTGCTTGAGAGCGGCAACTGGCAGTTCTATGGATTGGTTACCGACCTGCAGCTTGGTGCCTATGACCTGCGCTATGCCGAAATGCAAAACGCTTCGCGGCTATCTCCGCAGATTGCGCAACTGCTCGCCAGGCAGGTACTCTACACCAACCTCGAGGTGCTGCCGGCACTGATGCTCGAACGCGGCCCGGAACCCGGATCTGCGGATTATATCGCCTGGGCGGAGGCGCATCAGGGTGAAAACGCCCCCCGTTTGCTGCCCATAAAAACTATTCCGGCGCACCACGCCCTGGCACGGTTGGCTTCGGCTGGCGATGTGGCGGAAATATTCGGCAGTCCGGAAGATAAAGGGTTTTTCATAATCGGGCGCACACGCGAGCAGGATCACCCGGTGTGCATCAACCTCGAGAAATTTGTTCAGCGCAGTTCGGGCATCTTCGGCGCCACCGGCTCGGGGAAGTCTTTCCTCACGCGCATCATTCTGGCTGGTCTCGTTCAGCACAATGCTGCTTCGGTGCTGGTGCTGGATATGCACAATGAGTATGGTTTTGACGATACCTCATCAGACACGGGCAAATCAGTGCCTGGGCTCAAGAGGAAGTTTGCAGAACGCATCAGTGTGGTAGGGCTGGGGCGTGAAACCAGTATCCGCAGCCACTCGCCGGATTTTCACCTGGAAATTTTTGAATCTGATATTCAGCCCGAGGATATCGAACTACTCTCGCGAGAGCTGAACCTGAGGGACACAACCGCCACCACGCTCGAGGCGCTGGTGCAATCTTTTAAGGGCGAATGGTTCACCAACTTCAAACACATGCTTAATGGGGCGATGATCGAAGATGAAAATGGGAAGAAAATTCCCGCGCCTGGCAGCGTGGCTCACTGGGCAAACCAGCAGGGTGTGAACGTAGCCGCGGCAGAAGGCCTGCATAGTAAACTGCGCAATGTTTTTGGACGCCCGTATATTGTTGAACGGGATGCTGCGAGCAAAGAGGCTCCCAACTCACTGAAAAACATCATTGAAACCCTGAAAGCCGGCAAGCATGTGGTGCTTTCGTTTGGCGAATATGAACGTGATCTCGATTACCTGTTGGTGTCGAACCTGCTCACACGTAAAATCCGTGAAGCCTGGGAGAAGATGACGAATGAATTCCGCAGCACAGGCAATAACGAACCGCGGCCGCTGGTTATTGCCGTAGAAGAGGCGCACAAGATCCTCAACCGCGAAATGGCCTCACAAACCACCTTCAGCACCATTGCGCGAGAGATGCGCAAGTATTACGTCACGCTATTAATCATTGATCAACGCCCATCACAAATCTATGACGAAGTGATGTCGCAGCTCGGCACGCGCATTTCCGGCTGGCTCGGCGATGAAAGTGATATTGCCGCGGTGCTTTCAGGGCTGGCGGGGCGCGATGCGCTGCGCGGCATGCTTGCACGCTTGCAGCCCAAAGAGGAAGTGCTCTTGCTGGGCTGGGGTGTACCCATGCCCATCCTTGTACGCTCCAGGCGGTATGACGATACTTTCTGGCAGGAGCTGAAGGGCAATGAGACGGAACTAACCGTAGACCAGAGCATGAAGGACCTGGGGTTCTAAGTGGCAAACGGAGAAACTTTTCAGGGAAAGATCGTGAATCTGATTTGATAAGAGGGCGATTCTAAAGTATTTTTCAACCTGAACAAAGGGCTTACAGCGATTGGCTGCCCTATTTTGGCCAAAGCAGCCACAGAACTGTTGTAGAAAGCAGTCCGGAAATTATTCCGCCAACAACTTCCAGGGGGGTGTGCCCAATCACTTCTTTCAACTTCTTATGGTCAATGAGATCGCTCTTCACATACTCATCGATCAGCTGATTAATAATCACCGCGTGGTTGCCTGCTTCGCGCCTTACGCCGGCGGCGTCGTAAACCACTATCATTGAAACCGCAACCGCAATCGCAAATGCAGGGTGATTAAAACCACTGAAAAGGCCAATGGCCAGCGTGGTGGCAGTAAGGGTGGCGGTGTGAGAACTCGGCATTCCGCCTGTACCGAAAGCCTGCTTGAAATTAAACTTTCCGTGCAAAAAGTAATAAGTGGGTATCTTCAATAGCGATGACACCAGCCAACCGAAAAGGCAGGCAATCAACTCGGGGTAGGCAGCCCAACCGCTCATGCATTCTCCCCGCTGTCGGTTGCGGCTTTCTCTGGGTTAAGTTGTTGAATGCGCAGATCAGCCTGATCAAGCAGGGCGATGCAGTATTGCACCAGAAGTTGACCGCGCTCGAAAAGCTTCAAGGATTCATCCAGCGGTTTCTGTTCGCCTTCGAGCGCCTGGAGGATGTCCTCAAGTTCACTGAACGCCTGTTCATAACTCAATTCTGAAAGTTTCGGTTCACTGTTCACCATCGGAAGCTCCTCCGTAATTTTCTTTCTGGGTATCTGATACGACCCGGGATAAAATCGATCCATCGGATATACGTATATCCAATAAATCGTTGCGCTGCACTTGGGCTACGCTCTTAATCAATGCGCCGTTTTCTGACCTGATGATGGCGTAGCCGCGCTGCAGTATAGCTTCAGGTCTGAGGCTGAACATACGTTTTTGCAAATTTACCACCTCTGCGCGCCTTAGCTGCGACTCGTGCAGCAGGTTTTTCGTGAGCCGTGTTTGCAGTTCGTCGAGGCGCTGCCGCCCGCTGCGAATGCGCCAAAGGGGAGAGTGTGTCTCGAGTTGTCTGCTGCAGTCTTTCAGGCGGCTGCGCTCAGCCATGCTGTTCTGGGTTAGTGAAAATACCAGTCTCTCTGAAAGGGTAATCAGTCTGGCGCGCAGTTCAGCGGCATCCGGCACAACTTGCTCTGCTGCCGCGGTTGGTGTAGCGGCGCGCAGGTCGGCTGCGAAATCTGCCAGGGTGAAATCAGTCTCATGACCAATGCCGGTGATTACGGGTATCCGTGATTCGGCAATGGCGCGCACAACCCGCTCATCGTTGAACGCCCACAGGTCTTCCAATGAACCGCCGCCGCGAGCGACCAATATCACAGCAACCTCCTCATGCGCATTCAACACTTTCAGCGATTGAATTATCTGAGGCGGCGCTTCGTCACCCTGCACCGAGCATGGCGCCAATAGCACGCGTACCACCGGAAAACGCCGTCGCAGCGTGTTGAGAATGTCCTGCAGAGCCGCTCCGCTGGCAGAGGTTACCAGACCGATGACGGCAGGTGTATTGGGCAGCGGGCGTTTTCTTTCTGCAGCAAAAAGCCCTTCTGCCTCAAGCCGTGCCTTGAGGCGCAAGAACTCCTGGTAAAGCGCTCCTTCGCCGGTCAGCCGCGTGGCATCAACATATAATTGGTATTGCCCATCCCGTTCGTAGAGGCTTACCGCGCCGTGAGCTTCAATTGCCATTCCGTTTTGCAATGTCAACGGCATTCGAAAAGCCGCCTGTTTCCAAATGACACATTTAAGCGCGGCGCTTGCGTCTTTGAGCGTGAAGTAGAGATGCCCCGATGCCGGCCGCGCGAGGTTGGTTACCTCGCCTTGAACCCAGATATCGCTGAGGATTTCATCGCTGTCAAGCAGCTCGCGCAAATAGCGCGTCATCTCGCTGACGGTGAGAGAATTGGCAGGGAAAAGTGGTGGTTGAAGCATAGGAATAGGATACATTGACCTATCAGTGATGTCAACGTTTTCCACCTTTAAAATTTCACTTCACGGGTAAAATTAATAATAAACATATGATTAAAGGGAGAATTATGGAAAATCTCTGGTCTCCTTGGCGCATGAAATACATTACCGATTCAGAAAACCCCGCAGGCTGTGTTTTTTGCCTGGCGCCGCAGCGGGATGATGACGCTGACAACCTGATTGTTCATCGCGGAGAGAATGTTTACGCCATCCTCAACCGTTATCCATACACCAGTGGGCACCTGATGGTGTTGCCGTTTGCACATGTTGCCAGTATCGAACTGCTCACCAGGGAGGTCCGCGCAGAGATGATGGAGGTGGTGAACCATACCATCACGATTTTGCGCAAGGTGTATCACCCTGAGGGGTTTAACGTCGGGATTAACATGGGTCTGGCTGCCGGAGCGGGAATTGCCGAGCACGCACACATCCATATCGTGCCGCGCTGGGCGGGCGATACCAACTTTATGACCACCACCGGCGAAACACGCGTCATCCCTGAGGATTTGAAGGTTACGCTGCAGCGCATCAGCGGCAACTGGTAAACAGATTGTCGGTGCGCCAGTAAGAGAATTCAATATGCCCACGACCAGGTGCGGCAGTATCGAAACCCGAGTAATTATTCCAACAGCTCTTCAAGAATTTTGCGCGCCAGCGTGGCATCGGCTTTGCCGCGGCTTTTCTTCATCACGCCGCCGACAAACCAGCCGATGAGCGTGACCTTGCCGGCTTTGTAAGCAGCAACTTCGTTCGGGCTCTCTGCCAGCAGTTCTTCGCACAGCGCACGGATGGCGCTGTCGTCGCTCACCAGTCCGAGCCCCTCATCTGCCACAATCTGCCCAGGCGCTTTACCGCTCTCCTGCACTTTTTGCAGCAGCCCTTTTCCGGTGCTGATGTTGATGCTGCCCTTGTCTACCAGTATCAGAATCTCAGCCAGAGCGATTGGAGTTAGTTTCATCTGCGCCGGCGATAATGCCTGCTCGTTGATCATGCGCAGCACATCATTCATCAGCCAATTGGAAACCTTCTTGGGGTCGCCCGCGTAAGCTTTGACTGTCGCTTCGAAGTAATCTGATAGTGCGCGGTCACTGGTGAGAATGTCAGCGTCATATTCGGGCAGGCTGTACTGTTCAACAAAGCGTACCCGGCGTGCCAATGGCAGCTCAGGAAAGTCAACCAGAATTTGCTGCTTCCACTTCGCGCTCATGCGGATGGGCAGCAGGTCTGGTTCATTGAAATACCGGTAATCGGCTTCAGTTTCTTTTGAGCGCATCTTTTTCAGCGTGCCGCTATCCTCATCCCATTCCAACGTCCAAGCTTCGATGCGGTTGCCTGCCTCAACCTCGCGGATTTGCCGTTCAATCTCGCGGGCGATGGCTTCGCGAACTGCGTCAATGGAGTTCACATTCTTGATTTCGGTCTTTGGGTTGAGGACGGTTTCACCGCGCAAGCGGATGGAAACGTTGGCGTCACAGCGCAAATGCGCCTTCTCCATGTCCGCCTCTGAGATGCCCAGCCAGCGCAGAAGTTGGCGCAGACGCATCAGGTACTGAGCAGCTTCATCGGCAGTGCGCAGGTCTGGCCCGGTAACCATTTCAACCAGCGGTACCCCGCAGCGGTTAAAATCAATAAAACGACGTTGATTACCCACCTTTGTTTTGCCGGCATCTTCTTCGATATGAAGTTTCCAGATGGTGACGCGACGCGTATAGGCTTGTTTATCAGGCGAGGCAGATGCTGGAATCGGCAGGTCGAGGTATCCGCCTTTTGCCAGCGGTCTATCAAATTGAGAAATTTGGTAACCTTTGGGCAGGTCAGGGTAGAAATAATTCTTGCGGTCAAAATAAGAAAGTGGTCGAATTTCAGCGTTCATCGCCTGTGCCAGCAGCACACCCTTCTCAACAACAGCTTTGTTGAGCACCGGCAGTACACCCGGCAAGCCGCTGCACACTGGGCAAATATTGGTATTCGGCGGGTCGAACCAAGAATCTGCTTTACACGAACAAAAGACTTTGGTGGTGGTATTCAACTGAATATGAGTTTCGAGACCAATGACGGCTTCGTAATCTGTCATGATAAACCTCGCAATACTTCAGGTTTTTCCTTGCGCCAATCTTCACTCTCAGTTGCCATTTCATATGCCCGGGCAATCCGGAAAAGCGTTTTCTCGTCGTAATCTGCACCGAGCAGCTGAATGCCGATGGGCAGTTTGTCTCCATCCAGCCCGGCGGGCAATGAGAGCCCGGGTATGCCGGCATGGTTGGCAGGTACAGTCAGTTGGTCGGCATACTGCATGAGCACCGAGTTGCCGTAGACGGCATCCATCTCAAAGGCGGTGGTGGGGGTGGTTGGGGTTAGCAGGGCATTCAAGCGATAAGCGCCATGCGCGTCAAATGCAGTCTCAAAATCTCGCCGAATCAGTGTGCGCACCTGCAATGAACGTTTGTAATATTGCTCGCTGTATTGCGCCGCACTCACATACATGCCCATTAAAATGCGTAATTTTGGCTGTAAGCCAAACCCCTGGTTGCGGGTCAGGCGGTACATCTCTTTTAGATCGTTGGTTGGCACGGCGCTGCGCAAACCGTATTTGACGCCGTCATAACGGTGCAGGTTCGAGGCTGCCTCAACACGGCTGATGACGAAATACGCGGGGATACCATACTTCGTATTGGGCATGGGCACATCCTCAATAATCTCAGCGCCCAGAGCGGCGAGTTTCTCTGCCGCCTGCAGTACGGCTCGTTCAATCTCGGGCGGTAGAGGCTGGCTTAACAATTCACCGCTCGCCGGGTCAGGGTAGGTGATGCGGAAGTAGTCGGGTGATAAGCCAATGCGCAGACCTTTTACACCGCCTTCAAGGTTATCAAGATAATCCGGTACGCCAAGCGTTGCTGCGGTGGCATCGTGGCGGTCTGCGCCTGAAATTACCTGCAGCATCGCTGCCGCATCAGATACATTCCGTGCTACGGGTCCGGGGCAGTCCAATGATGATGCGAAGGCGATCAAACCATAGCGCGAGACCCTGCCATAGGTTGGTTTAACCCCAACTACTCCGCAGAAAGCCGCAGGCTGCCGGATTGAACCGGCGGTATCAGTGCCCAAGGAGAGTGGCGCTTCACCTGCGGCAACACTGGCAGCGCTGCCGCCGGATGACCCGCCGGGAACGCGGTTGGTGTTCCATGGGTTGCGCGGGCTGGGTTGAAAGGCGGAGGATTCATTGGAAGAACCGTAGGTGAATTCATCCAGGTTGACCTTACCGAGCATAATTGCGCCAGCCTGCTGCATACGCTCCACCGGAGTGGCGCTGTATGGGGATTTGAAATTTGCCAGTATTTTTGAGGCTGCGGTAGAGAAGGTATCTTTGACACAAAAAATATCTTTAACCGTGAAGGGCACCCCCGCCAATGCGCCGGGGTCTTCACCTGCGGAATAGGCGCGGTCAACATTTTCCGCCTGCAGAAGGGCGGCATTACCGCTCAAAGTAATGAAGGCGTGAACCCGCTGCCGGTCTTCTTCGCTTAAGGTGCTGCCAGCCAAAGAGCCGGGTTTTCCATCCACCTCTTCAATTCGCTTGAGGCAGGACTTGACCACCTCGACAGCTGAGACATCACGTTGGCGCACGATGCGCGCCAGTTCAAGTGCGTTAAGGTCACAAAGTTCCATTTTGCCTACTTTAATTCAGTGTGGGGGATATCCGGCACAACAATGACCCGCTCCTCAACCTGAGGCGCTTGCGCCAAAATGGCGTCAGGGTCAGGGTAGGACAGCCAAATGTCTTCGCGCGGAGCAGCGCTGAAAGATTCATCATAAGGTACGCCATGCAGGTTGGCGGGTACGTCGCTATCCAGAGGGATGGCTGCCAGCTCTGAGATTGCCTTCAACTGGTTATTCAGTTGGGCGCGTAAATAATCCGCCTGGTCATCTTCCAACTGAAGGGCAGCTAAACTGACGAGATGGTCGAAAACTTCTCTTGTGATTTGTTCGCTCATGAGGATCTTCTCGTTTCATA
>JAGOVY010000101.1 GCA_018060515.1 Anaerolineaceae bacterium
CGAAGGACTTGTCCGCTCCATTTTTGCGCCACCGCGCCAGAAAAACCCCCAATAAAGCAGTATGGAAAAAACATAAAAAATGATCGTGAGAATAAATGCCGGACCGAAGCCATACTTCACCTGGATGCTTCCGCTGATAGTGGGGCTGAATGCCCAGCCGAATGAGCTCGCCATGCTCACCAGGCTGGCCACCGTTGCCCGCGCTGAAGGCTCCACCTTCTCCATCACAAAAGTCTGGTAAACCGGACCGCTCATGTTCATAAGTGCCACCCTGATGTAGTAAGCAGAGGCTGCCACCCAAAAAGCTGGTGAGAACCCTAACAACGCCAGGAATGGAATGGAAAGTGCCTGGGTGATAACAACAAGCTGGATTTTGCCATACTTCTCAGCCAGCGGCGGCGCGATCAACAAGCCTACACCCATAGCGAGCGAGCCAAAAGCAAAAAGAGCACCGATGGCGCTGTCTGTTTGCCCATGCACCTGGCGAAAGAAGACGTTCATAAATGGCATCACCAGCCCGGCGCCAATGGAGGTAACCAGCATGGGTAAAACCAGCTTTCCTAAAAGGGAGGGGTTTTTCTTAAAGTATGTAAAAGGCGCAAAGAGCGAACGCTCTGCAGTATTGCTTTTTTGTACCTTCAAGAAGAAAAGCGGGAGTATTGAGATACAGGCCGCAAAAACTACCATTGCAAGAGAACGTTGATAAGCCGCAGCGCTTGTGGCTTCTCCGCCAACAAACCCTGCCATCCAGGTGGGCAGCAAACCGCCTATCCAGTTGCCTACAGACGAGGCTGCCATGGAGATACCGGAGCTGAAACTAAAAAGGTAGGTTCGTTCCTTTTCACCGCTGTTCTCCATCAGGAATGGTCCCATGGTCACACCTGAAATACTCTGTCCCAAACCCATCAATACATTCCCCGCGATGAACACCGCTGGAGATGGAAAAAGAAGCATCCCTCCGATGGCAATCACCGATAAAAAACCACCGCCAACAAGCGATATCTTGCGTCCCAGCAGATCTGCTAAATACCCCATCGGTATGGCAACAATCAGCGCCGTCATGCTGCTGGTGGCAACCAGGTTGCCAAGCAGCGCTTCATCGAAGCCCAAACTGAGCACATAAAAATTGAACAATAATCGGAAAATTCCAAAAGCCAAAGAACTGATGATGGTGCTCATCAGGTACAGGGTGGCGTTGCGTGAGAAAGCACGCACGTTGCCTAAATAATTGTTTATTCCCATCAAGGCGCGGGTACGAAAGGAATTAGCAGAAGCCATATGTCATCTATGCAACAATGCAGGTTTTTTGGTTTTCTGAACGGATAATAGTGTACCATAAGTGTTTCTTTGCATAATGGGTGATGATTAAAGGGGCGCATTATACAGAAATCATTATGGCATACAATAGAAGAAGGGTAAAATCGTTACCTTTCACTTACACTAGAGCGAAACCGAACAGGAGATAGCAGAATGCAGGATCAAATCAAACAGCAAATCAACAGAATCAAGGCGCGTGGCGCAACCTATGTCGATACGCGCTGGTACCCTTTGGAAGAGACCAATTCATTGCTGATGATGAATGGCAACCTTAAAGAAGCTTCCTCATCATCCGAAAGTGGTTTAGGGGTGCGTGTGCTCTATAACGGCGCCTGGGGTTTTGCCGCTTCTTCCGATGTGAATAATCTGACCGGGCTTTACAACCAGGCATGGGAAAATGCGGTTGTGGCTTCCGAAAGAGTTACGATGCCGGTGCGGTTGGCTGAGAAAGACATCATCCAAGCAAAATTCAGCAGCCCAAACGAGATCAATCCCTTCGAAGTGCCGCTGGCAGACAAGATGGCTTTTCTCAGCAAAATGGATCAACTTCTCGATCAACCCGGTGTTGCGCAGCGCTACACCGCGCTAACCTTTATGCGTAAACAAATCCTTTTCTTCGATTCTGAAGGCTGCGAAATTGAAAAACTCATCACCGAAGTATTCTCCACCTTGGAAGTCAGCGGTGTGGATAAAGAGGGTGGTATGCATGAACGCAAGTTCAAACCTTACCGGCGCGGTGACAGCCGCGGTTGGGAGACGATTGACGCTCAATTCTTCAGTGAAAATGCTGAACGCATTGTGCGCGAGATGAACGGCACGGTCAATGCGATTCAATGCCCTGTGGACGACCGTTCGGTAATTCTCTTGCCTGGCATTATGTACCTGCAAACCCATGAGACCATCGGGCACCCGTTGGAGCTTGACCGCATTTTAGGCTACGAGCTCGCTTTTGCCGGCGGATCCTTCGTCACGCTGAACGATTTTGGCACGCTGCGCTATGGTTCTGACAAACTGACCGTCAGAGCGGATGCCACGCTGCCTAACACACCCGGCAGCTTCGGCTTTGACGATGACGGCATTCCCGCACAAGACAACCTGCTCATCGACAAAGGCATCCTGGTCGGCGCTATCAGCGGGCGGCAAATGGTGGAAGAAGCCAATGCCAAAGCGCGCAAGCAGATCTTCAGCGGCAGCAGCGGCGCCAACCGGGCTACTTCCTTTTATCGCGTACCCATCGAACGCATGACCAACATCAACGTTGACCCAGGCAATGACGGCACGCTGGAAGACATTATCAAGAATACGGAAAAAGGCATTATCGTGGATGGCGACCGCAGCTGGTCAATTGGATCCAACCGCGAGCAATTCCACTTTGGCACGGAGGTCGGCTGGCTGGTTGAGGATGGTGAAATCACGCAGCAGGTGAAGAACACCACCTACAAGGGAGATACACTCCCCTTCTGGAATTCGCTATCCGCTGTGGGCAACGCCTCCACCTGGGAAGTAATTTACGTACCAAACTGCGGTAAGGGCCAACCCAACCAGATTATGCAGCTTGGGCACGGTGTTCCTGTATGCCGATTTGACAATGTCAGAATTGGAGAATAGCCATGAAAGAGAAAATCCTCAACATACTTGATCTGTTACGAACCTACGCCCTCTCAAAAGGCTATATCATTTCCATCTTCTATCACGAAGAAGACAGCTCATTGATGCGATTTGCCAATTCAGCCATCTCGCTAAACACGCGTGAACACCTCATCCGCATGGAGTTCACCGCTTATGATGGTAAAAAACGCGCCAGCTACGGCATGATCACCAACCTGTCGGCAGTCGATGATATGAAGCGCGGGATAGATCAGGCGGCTGAAATGGTGCAGCATGCCATGCCGCTTACCTACGAGCCCACACTGCCGCTTTACCACACAGCCTTCAGCGATGACGCTGCCTTTGATGCCAGCCTGGCTGAAATCAGCAGTGAGGAAAAATTGGCGTTTTTCAACGAAGTGGTGACCGGCTTTGAAACCACCGAAATCAAGCTTTCGGGTATTTTTTCGAGCGGGGCAAACACGATTGCGCTGTTGAATACCACCTCAGAACACCCGCTGTATTTTAAGACAAGTGATGCACAAATCAGTATCGTGCTGGCACACAGCCTGCTGAAATGGGAAATCCAATCCGAGCAATCAGCCCAGCGCAAGAGCGACCTCTCCGCGGCAGCGCTGCGAGATGAACTGGCGTTTCTGCTCGATCACTATCTCCACGGTGCACCGCAGCAAATTCCTCTGGGGAAATACGACATTGTACTTGGCAGCGCAGCGATCGCAGATTTACTGACCTTTATGAATTACATCGGTTTCAATGGTGGTTTGATGAAACGCGGTTATTCTTTCCTGAAGAAAGAAGATATCGGCAAGAAAGTGCTCTCGAGCCAATTCACACTAACCGATAACCCTGCCCGGCTTGATACCTTTCCATTCCGACGTGATTTCTATGGCATGGAGCGGACAGTTTTTCCATTCGTTGAGAAAGGCATCTTTAAGGCTTTTGCCTGGCAACAAGATGACGCAGACGAATTCAATGAAAAGGCAACCGGTCACACGGTAATGCACTACAGTTTATCCCTGGTGGGTGGAAACCGGTCGGTTAAGTCGCTGGCTGATCTTGCCGGCCAGCCGCGCGAGGTTGACCTGTTGTACATTCCTTTCTTACATTACATGAACATCGTCAACCCCTCCAAAGCGATTGTCACAGGCAGTTCAAGGTTCGGCGCCCTGCTGCTGAAGAAAGATGGTTCAATTGCCGTGCCTTATAATGTGCGCCTAACCCAAAGCCTGCAGGAGATCTTCGGAGACAAAATCGACTGGCTATCGGCTGAAACAACAGCCTACAACACCTCGCAAAGCTATGGTGCGCGCAACCCCACGGCAACCATCGTGCCGAAGTTCTTGCGCGTAAATGGGCTTGACATTTCACATTCCAACTCTTCTTATTGATTCAGCACTGACTTAAGTCAAACCCTCTGGAGTGCGTTCTGCTTCCCAGAGGGTTTTTAATATTTATGGCGCTGTCATCCTCTGTGATCACAAGGTTTTCCGGCAATCACCATGTTGACTGGTTGCGGTATTCACCGAAAAATTAAAACTTTGCTACAATAACTTTTTGCAAGTTATTCCAATGCAGCGGTGTTTTAACACGAAGGAGAGTGGATGATGAGACCAGAATGGGACGCTTATTTTATGAAGATTGCCTACGCAGTTTCTGAGCGCAGCACATGTGACCGCGCTTTTGTGGGTTCATTGCTGGTCTTGGACAAGCGCATCCTCACCACCGGCTTCAACGGATCACCAAAAGGACAGCCCCATTGCGACGAGGTGGGTCACCTATTGGTCGAAGGCCATTGCGTGCGCACAATCCATGCGGAGACCAACGCTATCATTCAGGCAGCACTGCACGGAGTATCCACCCGCGGCGCCACTTGTTACGTCACCCACTTTCCGTGCATTGCTTGCACTAAAGCCCTCATCAACGCCGGGATTACCCGCTTGGTCTATGATGTTGCCTATCGCATCGATGACAACGCGCTGGAATTTTTGCGTCAGGCAGAAGTGGAGATTACCCAATATCATTCAGCAGACGAGGCAGGCACAACAACTGACGTTGCTTAGGGAGTTTTTCGGCAACCTCGTAGATAGCCTTTCATAAAGAAACATCAGAAATTGCGGTGTGCCTGGCAGTTGGCAGCCCAATCGCACTGAGCAGCCAAATGCTTTTCGGCTTTGCTCGAGCGTCTATGCCTGTCGATTGTTGTGATCGTTTTCTGTTAAGTTAAATCGCTTTGAAATAACTGTATAATGGGAAATCATTTTCTTTATCGTCTTTTTGGTTTGTTTGAAAGGAAAAAACAATGACCAAGCCATCCCAATATATTGATTATGAACCTCTCAAGTCAGTTGACGGTTTGAGGTTCCGCCATTTTTCAGATGAGCAAGACTACCAGGTGCGCCTCGACATTTTCAACGCCTGCAAAGAAGTCAATGCGATTGATTATGTAATAACACTCGATGACATTAAAAATGATGAAAAGTGGACGAAGAATTACGACATTAGCAAGAACTTTTTTTACGTAGAGTATGCTGATCGTATTGTGGGGTATTTCGGCTATTCGTGGGATGTTGAGACAGATGGAAAAGTCATCTATTATCCATTCGGGAATCTCCTGCCAGAATTTTGGGGACTCGGGATTGCTGCATTAATGCTGCAATATGCAGAGGAAAAATGCAGCGAAATTGCCACAGAAAAACACACGGGTTTGGATCGGCGATTCCGTATCGGAACCAAAAAAAACGCCATCGCTACAGTTAAGTTTCTCTCGGGAAAAGGTTATAGTATTGAGAGGTACTTCTTCGCAATGAATCGTCCTATCAACGCAGCGCTGGCTGACCATCCCCTGCCTGCCGGCCTTGAGATAAGGCCAGTGGAACCAGCCCATTACAAGGCTATTTGGGATGCGGACTTTGAAAATTTTAAAGACCATTGGGGGTCTTCAGACCCAACCCCCGAGATGTACGAAGCATGGTTAAATGACCGCTGGTTCAAACCTCATCTATGGAAGATCGCCTGGGAAGGTGATCAAGTCGTTGGAATTATCCAAAACATGTTGGATGAAGAAGAAAATGAAACTTACAATCGCAAACGAGGTTACACCGAGAACATTTCAGTGGCGCGGAAGTGGCGCGGTAAGGGTGTAGCCAGTGCCCTGATAGCCGAAAGCATCCGTATGTTCCGCGACCTGGGGATGGATCATACTCACCTTGGTGTGGATTCAGAGAACCTCACCAGTGCCCTGAGGCTTTATGAGGGTCTCGGTTATGTCTCCGACGATGCACAAACCTACTACAACCTGTTTAAACCCTTTTAAGGTGTAGGCTTGCAGAGCCCGGTGATAGCCTGATGCCAACGCAATATCTCAATTTGCCAGGGATTAAAATCGCTTATTCTGAAGCCGGCAGCGGGCAAAACTTGCTGCTGCTTCACGGAAACTCAGAAAGCAAGAAGATTTTTACGCTGTATCAAAGCAATTATTTTTCCGAATTCCATACCTATGCACCAGACAGCCGAGGGCATGGGCAAAGTCAATCTGTAGATTCAGAATACTCCATCCAACAATATTGCAACGATACGATTGCTTTTTGTCAGTCACTGAATATTGAGAAAACAAATCTGATTGGATACAGCGACGGCGCCAACATCGGGTTATTGCTGGCAAGAGACGCACCTCAACTTTTTAATCGGGTCATACTGGTATCGCCGAATTATCTGGTAAGCGGTACCGATAAGAAGACACTGGAAATTTTTACCCTAACCTATAAAATCTGGCTTTCCCTCAGCCGGCTTGGGTTACCTACACGTAAAGCTGCCATGCGATATGCCCTAATGCTCAACGATATTGGCATCAGCGCAGAAGAGATGAAAAGCATCCGCCTGCCGGTGAAGATTATC
The DNA here is from genome assembly GCA_018060515.1 of Anaerolineaceae bacterium. GTDB lineage: Bacteria > Chloroflexota > Anaerolineae > Anaerolineales > Anaerolineaceae > UBA6107. The sequence goes on from JAGOVY010000101.1 coordinate 6,820, forward strand.
TACGCCGAAAAAGAGATGATCAAAGAAGATCACATCCTCGAAATTGCGGGGTATATCTCCAATGCGGAAGTGGAGCGGATTACCGGCGCGACGCACATGAACATTTTACAGCAGCCGGCAGCAGTCACCGCCATGCAGGCTTACCTGGCGCAATAAACCGAAACAATTTATTTAATCTAACAGGATTTAATCGAGTCGCTGCGCCATCGCAATTGCGCCCAGCACACCTGAGTAACGCCCTAATGCCGGGGGCACGATGTAATGCTCAATATCCTCAAGAATTTTCTCCGCCTGAATATATCCATTCAACAACTCGCGCACGCGGCGCCGAATGATATCAAATAGAAAGCTGCGCTGCATGATCCCTCCCCCCAACACGATGATGCGCGGCGAAAGCATGAGGATGTAATTGACCAGTGCGGAAGCGATGTACTCTGCTTCAACCTTCCAAAACGGATCTTCATCCGGCAGCATTTCTCCGCGGGCGCCAAAGCGCGCCGCCAGCGCCGGTCCGGCGGCAAGCCCCTCGAAGCAATCCTTGTGATACGGGCAGGCACCCTCAAACGGGTCGATTGAAAGGTTATGCGGAATGCGGATATGCCCTGTCTCGAGCGCCGTCATCCCTACGTGCGGTTCTCCATGCAGCAGAAAGCTGCCACCAATCCCGGTGCCAATGGTGAGGTAAAGAGAAGGATCAATGCCTCTGGCAGCGCCCCAGGTATATTCACCAATGGCCGATCCGCTGACATCCGCATGAAAAGCCAATGGCACACCCAAACTCTGGTGCAATTTGCCAAGGATATTGGTATTCACCCAGGCAAGCTTGGGTGTGGCAGTGATGTACCCGTATGTTAGCGATGAT
>JAGOVY010000026.1 GCA_018060515.1 Anaerolineaceae bacterium
CCAATTGTGCTAACTCGGCGATGACTCTCGGGTGTGAACTATATCCCGAATGGATAATCAGGCGGGGCTGCAGAGATATCAACTTATTTACAAGCTCAGGGTGCAGCTCTCGTACTCGGTCTGGGATGTGCGTATCAGCGATGATCGCGCAGGTAATTGTCTCTTTTGAAGATAATTCAAGATCTGTCATACTTATTGTAGCAGTTTCTCGACATCTTCAAGCGCTTGTTGCGTGGTTTTAAAGACTACCCCATGCATCCCTAATTGATTGGCAGCCGCGATGTTCTCTTCACGGTCATCCACAAAAATCGCCTGCTCAGGAGCAATTGACAGACGCCGAAGCACCTCATGGTAAATCGCCGGGTCTGGTTTGGCAAGCTTCACTTCAGCAGAAATGACGATCTCATCGAACAAGTCCGTTATGTCGTAATAGTCTAACCAATAGCGTGTGTCTGACCAGGCGTTGCTGAGCAAAGCAATTTGAAATTGACCCTTTTTTTTCTGGATATAATCCCTGACGTCAGAATCAATTTTGTCACCTTCCCAGAAACGTGCGAAAAAATCTGTGAATTTTTCTGGAGGAATATTGAACGATTGGCTAAGATTCTCCCAGAGCTCCTTTTCAAGAATCTCACCGACAGTGGCGCGATTAGAAAGCTCGCCATTAAAAACCTGGTAATACAACTCAGATAATTTGATGTGAAACTCATCTGCCAATTTCATCCGCGGCTCGGGGTTCTTCTCCTGCAGGATCACGCCCCCCATGTCCCAAATCAGCGCTTTGATATCGTTTTGCATGATTACTCCCGTTTATTTGAATTGAAAAAGTATAACACGTGCATTTAGCAGGACTTGTGTTGGCGTAAGTTGACAATTTTACTTTCACCTGGTCCACACTATCAGCTGTCGTCACATTGGCGATAAAAAAGGCGGGGTTGCCGCCTTTTGATGATCAGCGTTCCATACTTACTACTTGATGTTCCCAACGGTGCCAGCCAGAGAATTTCTCAGCCAACACTTTTTTGCCTTCACCCGGGCAAGTCAACCCGCTTAATTCCAAATCAGCATCGACCATGATGCGTACTAATTCATGGAACTTAATTTTTGGTTCCCAACCGAGCTGCTTTCGTGACTTGGAGGGGTCAGAAAGTAAATAATCAACCTCGGTCGGTCTGAAGTAACGAGGATCGATCTCAACATACTTCTTCCAATCCAACCCTGCATAGCCGAATGCCTCGTCGAGGAAATCGCGCGGGCTGTGCGTTTCACCGGTACCAATTACGTAATCATCCGCTTGTTCCTGTTGCAGCATCATCCACATCGCTTCAACATACTCGGGTGCATAACCCCAGTCTCGTTTCGAATCCAGATTGCCAAGATACAGCTTGCTCTGCTTGCCAGCTTTAATGGCAGCCAGCGCGCGGGTGATTTTTCGTGTGACAAAGGTTTCACCACGGCGTGGTGATTCGTGATTGAAAAGAATACCGTTTGAGGCAAAGATGTTATAGCCCTCGCGATAGTTGCGCGTTACCCAATAAGAATAAACCTTAGCCGCAGCATATGGGCTGCGCGGCTCAAAAGCTGTTTCTTCATTTTGCGGAGGTTGGGCGCCGCCAAACATTTCACTGGATGAGGCTTGATAAAATCTCTCGGGGTTGCCGCTGCGGCGAATCGCTTCGAGGATACGCACCGTCCCCAAACCAGTAACATCGCCAGTGTATTCGGGCATATCGAAACTGACCCGCACATGGCTCTGCGCTGCAAGGTTGTACACTTCATCGGGGCGCACGTTGTAGATCACATCCATCAGGCTTTCAATCACCGCAATGTCTCCATAATGGAGGAACAGGCGCGGCTTATCTCCATTCAGGTGTGGATCATGATAAAGATGGTCGATCCGTCTGGTATTAAAAGTGCTCGCCCTGCGGATAATTCCGTGAACTTCATATCCTTTTGACAGCAAGAATTCAGCCAGGTAAGAACCATCCTGACCGGTGATGCCGGTAATCAGCGCTTTTTTCATCAACAACCTCCTTGAGGTGAATTTATTCTATAGATTCAAATGGTCAGACATCGGTGAATAATTATACACGATAGGCAGCGCCTGCCAAACGCAACAAATAATACACCCCGATTTCCATTACTGCGAAAACCGGGGTGTACAACGGCCAATTTTTATTTCTTCGTAAAGGTTAATGTTTTCTTTTCTGCATCAAAATCAACCAACACCGTATCGCCTTCTTTAAAATTGCCTGAAAGCAATTCCACGGAAAGCGGACTCTCCACATGTTTTTGCAAGGCGCGCTTCAAGGGACGAGCGCCAAAAGAGGGGTCGTAGCCTTCTTGAGCCAGCCATTTGCGGGCTTCATCGCTCATTTCCACTTTAAGCCCGTGCTCCGCCATCCTGGCCTGCACTTCTTTCATCTGCAAGTCCACAATATCCACCATTTGTTCAACTGTCAACGATGAGAACATGATGATCTCATCGATCCGGTTGATAAACTCAGGGCGAAAAGTGCTCTTGAGCGCTTTTTCGATCTTTTCCTGCGCCAGCCGGTCTTCTTCATTCTCATTTTTCTGCAGGAAGCCGAGCGCTCCACCTTGGCGCACAAATTCTGTGCCCAGGTTGCTGGTCATGATTAACACGGTATTACGAAAATCAACCACCCTGCCCTGACCGTCTGTGAGGCGACCGTCATCAAGGATTTGCAGCAGCGCGTTCCACACCTCAGGGTGTGCTTTTTCGATTTCGTCAAACAAAATCACGCGATACGGGCGCCGGCGTACGGCTTCGGTGAGCTGCCCGCCTTCTTCATATCCCACATATCCCGGCGGCGCGCCGAAGAGTCGTGAGACGGTATGCTGTTCGCGATATTCACTCATATCCATTCGAACCAAGGCATCTTCATCATCGAACATATACTCAGCCAGCGCCTTTGCCAGTTCGGTCTTGCCAACACCAGAGGGTCCGATAAAGATAAATGAACCAATCGGCCGGCGAGGATCTTTCAAGCCAGAGCGTGCACGGCGAATGGCGTCTGCTACCGCGTGAATGGCTTCATCCTGACCGATAATACGCTCATGCAGGCGATCTTCCATCTTCAGTAGACGCTCTGATTCCGCTTCCATCATTTGACTGACCGGAATGCCCGTCCATTGCGCCAACACCTGGGCGATGTCATCAACATCAACGACTTCATCTAATTTGTGCTCATCTTCCCACTTGTCTCTTTCAGTGTTGAATTGTTCTTCAAGACGCAGCCGCTCGGCCTTGATACGCGCGGCACGTTCATATTCACGCTCCACACCAGCCAATTCTTCTTCCGCTTTGAGGCGGTCAAGTTCGGTTTTCGTTTGCTTTAATTCTGGTGGCATCGAATATAGTGCCACACGCAGTTTAGCTGCGGCTTCATCCATCAGGTCGATTGCCTTATCCGGCAGCCGCCGATCGCTTACATATCGGGTGCTGAGCTTCACAGCCGCCGCCAGCGCTTCATCAGAAAAGTGTACTTTGTGGTGTGCCTCGTATCGATCACGCAGCCCTAATAACATTTTCAAAGTGTCTTCAGGTGTCGGTTCATCTACGAAAACAGGAGCGAAGCGTCTTTCCAACGCTGAGTCTTTTTCAATATGTTTCTGGTATTCATCCAAAGTTGTAGCGCCAACGCACTGTAATTCACCTCTTGCCAAAGCCGGCTTCAGCATGTTCGACGCATCCATTGCACCCTGGGCAGCTCCGGCACCCACAACGGTATGCAGTTCATCGATGAAAAGGATGATCTCTCCCGCCGAACGCTGCACTTCTTCAATGGATGCTTTCAGCCTTTCTTCAAATTCACCGCGGAAACGCGATCCGGCGATCATCGCGCCTAAGTCGAGCGAGATGACCCGTTTTCCCATCAGGATTTCCGGCACGTCGTTATGCGCAATCTTCTGTGCCAACCCTTCTACAATCGCCGTTTTTCCAACACCCGCCTCCCCAATCAACACCGGGTTGTTCTTTGTGCGCCGGGAAAGGATTTGCATTACACGCAGAATTTCGGTATCGCGCCCAATCACCGGATCCAGCTTGCCTTCACGTGCTTGAAGGGTCAAATCTCGGGAGAATTTTTCGAGCGTGCGATAGCGGCTTTCAGCCTGCGGGCTGGTGACCTTTAGACCACCGCGCAATTGCATGATTGCTTCTTCCACACGTTCGCGTGTAATCCCTGATGCTTCAAGCAGCCTCGAGGCAGGAGTGTTTTTTTCACGTAAAATAGCAAGGAAAAGGTGTTCGGTCGAAATATAATCATCCTTAAGCTTGCTGGCTTCTTCATTTGCATCTTCAATGATCCGTTTTACCCGTGAAGTCAAGAAAACCTGTCCAGGCCCTTGCCCATAGACGTTGGCTTTGGGGCTGGTCTTTAAGGTGTAATCAAGCCTTTCTTCGAGTATCTTCGAATCAACATTCAAAACAACAAGAATTCGATTAACAACCCCTTCAGGCTGTTCAATTAGAGCCAGCAGGATATGTTCAGTATCAATCTGATTGTGTCCATAGCGCTGAATTATTTCCACTGCCCGTTGTGCAGCTTCCTGCGCTCTTTCGGTAAATCTGTCAAAACGCATCATAGTAAACTCCCAATTAAGAAACTCTTCCTTGTGCTGATTATAGCATTGAGGGTATCAGACCAATAAAAGATTTCTATAAGAATCAGGTTAACGAGTTGGCAATAACTTAGGCGCTGAATATTGCGACAATATTACTATACGCATCATTTGAGACAGCCCCGGAGTTTGATTCAGTTGCACGGAATCCTCCGAATACATCAATCCCCAACCAAGCTTACGGGTGTAAAATTTAACCCATGCATCCAGGAAGATTTGACCCTCACATACGCCCGATAAACGTCCGTAAAGACTTGCGCTTTATCGCCGATCTCATTGAGCAATCATTCTTTGAGCAGATGGATGCTGAAGGCAGAGATTACCTGCGCCATATCCGTCAAATCGCTGCTGGGTTTAGTCCGTTTATGGTGGATGGCGGCACACCTGAAACTTCGCCCTTCCCTTTTCAGGGGTATCTTTGGGAAGAAGAAGGCAAGATTATCGGCAACATTACCCTCATCCTCATTAAAAGAAAAAGTGTAACCACATATTTTATTGCCAATGTCGCTGTTGAGCCAAGCCAGCGTGGAAAAGGCATTGCCCGCAAGCTGACGGCAAGAGCAATCGCCCACGTGCAAGAGCATGGCGGCAAGCAAATCTGCCTTCAAGTCAGATCTGACAACCCCACAGCGATTCGGATATATCAAGAAACCGGATTTGAAGAAACTTCCCGACGAACTTCGTGGGGGTTTTCTAAACAAGTCCCGCCAGTTGAGAAGTCCGCGGCAAGGTACGAAATAAGCAGAAGAAAGAAAGAAGACTGGGGCGAACAGCAGCTTTTACTGCAGCGAGTTTATCCACCAGACGTCGCATGGAACCTGCCGATTAACCCAAACCGTCTCAGACCAGGTTTTACCACCTGGCTTGAAAACTTCATGAGCAACATTACAGTTCGCACTTGGGTGATACGCCAAAACGATAGGCTGCTTGGCAGCGCTTCTGTAGAAAGCGGCGCCGCCAGCCAAGATTATGTTTGGCTGGCATCATCCCCCTCTAACGAAGACGCTGTGATTCTCTCTCTTATGCCTTACATATTCCACAAAGCGCCTAAACCACAGCAGGTGGTGGTGAACTACCCTGCCGGTGAAGGCGTTGATAGTTTTTATAAGTGCGCCATGAAAGAAATCCATACCCTTATATGGATGAAAAAAGATCTTCAAAAAGAATTAAGCCCTCTGCCATAAAACGTTTGCGCATGGATTACGTAGATAATGTTAATAGGTAAACTCTATGAAAAAATATCTGGTCAACTCTATTCTCAACGCTGGCGCGCTTTTTCTGGCGATTTGGATTTTACAGCCGCACATCATGATGCAAAACAACAGTTGGTACGCCTATCTCATTCTTGGCGCAATCTTCGGGCTAGTCAACACGCTCATTAAACCAATTGTTATGATTGCTTCCTGCCCGCTGATCCTCCTCACCCTTGGGCTGGCTACGCTTGTCGTAAACACAGCCTTATTCTATCTGGCAGGCTGGATCGGCCGCATGTTCGATTTCGGCTTTATCATTCCACAGCAAACATTTTATTACGCATTTCTTGGTGCTCTGATTGTCAGCGCGGTCAGTTATATCCTAAACCGGATTTTCGACACCTCACGTTAAGATCGAAAACACAGATTTACGGCAACGCGTTGTCGGTGAACCAGGCGAGCCGCAGTGTATCCCAAATAAAGAGCAGCTCACCTTCCGTAGAGCGGATCTCCCACACTTGCTGCACATTGCGTATGGGTTCAGTTCCAGGCGGCAGCAGCGCGGCAATTCCATCCGGGATAACCGGCACCCACTCTTGCCCAACAGCGCTGAGGCGATAAACCACAACTCCGCCGCTATTGACTACCTGCCCGTTCTCAGAATCAAACACCAGCCCTTCAGGCACTTCTGCAGTTATGCTCATACCATTCTCAGGGAGCGCTGGCAAAGTGAAGCCAATGGTGAAATTATTCCCCGAATCACTCACCCATATTCTGCCATCAATGCCCACGCCAATGCCGCTGGGTGAGCTGAAGCCGTCAATCCCCGAACTCGCCTCTCCCCAGCCCCTCAAATAGTTGCCATTTTTGTCAAACTCCAACACTCTGAAGGCGTCAGGATCTGTTATGTATATATTGTCATCCTCATCCAGCGCCAGGAAAGGCTTATTATTTATGGACTGTCCGAACCAAGCGTTAACTTCCCAATGCCGCTGAACCTGAAACTCAAGGTTTTCATCGGGACTGAAAACTTGAATCCGCTGATTCCAGGTATCGGCTACATATACCAAGCCATCAGCATCCACGGCAATACCTACCGGCTCGTCAAATTCTCCTGGAGCCATACCGTTTTTACCAAATTGCGTCAGGTAGTTGCCTTCGGCATCGAAAATCACCACGCGATTATTGCCGGTGTCGGTCACATATACCAAACCGTTCTTATCCACCGCCACGCCTCTCGGACCCCAAAACTGATCCGGCACTTCGGCCAAACCTGGTGCACCCCACATGCTGATGAATTTGCCGTCAGCGGTAAATCTTTGAATCCGGTGATTCCAGGTATCTGCCACATACACTGAACCGTCAGAGCCAACTGCAATGCCCCAGGGTTCATTGAAGGTGCCTCCAGGAGCTTCGCCGCTGTCTTGCGAGGCAAAGCTTCCCCAACTGCTCATAAATGCTCCATCGTCACTAAAGCGTTGGATGCGGTGATTATGCGAATCTGAAATATAAATTGAGCCGTCCGGTCCCACTGCCAGCCCGCGCGGCGTATCTAATTGCCCATTGCTGCTGCCTTTGGAACCAAAAACCCGATCAGGAGTGATGTTGAAATAACCGTCGGTGTAGGGGTCAGATTCTTCAGGTTCAGGCTGAGCCGGTACGGCGCCAAATGCCCAAATGCGAGAAACGATATCTTTTTCTACAAAAAGGTAGATGTTGCCAGACGGCTGCCAATTTTCGAGCGTCAAACCTGAATTACCAGTAATTTCTGCATAAAGCCGATAATCTTTATTAAGCCAGATATCGAAAAGCGCCTGGCGCATCTGCGGGTTGGTAAGCCCATCCCACACGCGCTGCCAGGTCAGATTAAAGTAATCTTGCATCGGCCAGACCAGCCGCTTGAACTTGGTTTCAAAGTAGTTGTCTTTTAAAATCGCCTGGGTTTTCGTATAATGCTCGTCATCGGTAATGACGACAGGGTTGTTTAGTAAATCTCGGGTCAGGTCATCTTGCAGCCAAACTTTATTGGGGAAATGGCGAAAGTACCACCAGTAAGGATACAGGGCATCACCAATGTAAGCCACCTTCAGCAATCGACCGCCTGTTGTTCGCTGCGAAATTTCTTCAACCTCTTCCAGAACGTCCTTTGGCCCGCGAGCAGCGTGTGCATAAACCAGAAATTCCTTGCCGGTATCATAATTGATGAAGCTCGCCTGAAAGGCAGATCGCGCAGTCAGCACGAGTAATATTGCGCCGAATGTGATCGCGAGTAGCTTAAGCAGAACACGCCTCTCCCAGCCCAACATGGATCTCACGATCTGCCAGCCGCTCAGCACTGCGGCAATCAGTGAGAAAAGAAATGTGCTCGTAGTTTTTAACTGTTCTAATTCGTTGCCGGCGAAAGGCTTATTTGCTCCTGCCAACGAACCAATTACTGCACCCAGGCTGACGAGAAAGATCGGTAAAAGTACAAGGATGAGCAATCCCTTTTTATTTACCAGCTGTTTAAAAGGCAGCGAATCCACCAGGTAGCCGAAACCAAAGCCGGCGCACAAGAGCAGCGGAAGTGAGATGTGCACCGTCAGCCAGGGCATCTTCTCGCCTGCCAGCGTATAAGCCACCAGGCTTGTCACCGCCCAAAAAACCAGCAAGGCCAGCACAGGCAGCTTTTCAGGCTTTGTCGAGAACCCCCCATCCTCATCTGCATCATTAAGAAGCGGCAACTGTAAGGGAATCTCATTTTCAGCTTCGTTTGAATTGACAAACGAATCCCCTGGAACCGTTGAGAAGAGCCGATGTTTGATTCCGATCACTACAGCCAGTAAAGTTCCCAAAACAGCCAAGAACTCATACATGGGCAGCTGCAAAAAGGCAAAATAATACCAGGGTTGTGAGCCGCGATACACCCCCTGTTGGCTAAGCCAATATCCCAACGACCCTACCAATCCAGTGAAAAAGCCCTGCCCATTGGTAAAGAACGTAGTGTAAAAAACTGTGAAGATCGCGTAGAAAATCCCCAAATTAATCAGCCACAAACGCGGTTTCCATAATAACCCGAGCACGGCTGAAATGACTACCGCAGCCAGTAGAAAAATGGAGGTGCGAATCAATCCGGGCTGCGAATAATCCAACGGGTTCCACCCGGCAATTTTTATCGGGAAGGCAATCAACTGGGGCAAAATCAGAGTAATGGTGAGAATCAGCAGGTCAAATGAACGTATGTTTTTTACAATACGCCAGCCCATTGAATGGATTAAGGTGAACGCCGCCAACACCAAACCCAATACCGCCAGCGCCAGGCTGATAAGCATTACCCAATGGTAAATGGGCGATTCCGCTGTAGGAGCAGCAGCGTCTGCGGTGGCTTGTCCGGCATTCAAAACTGCCGCGCCTAATGCCACTCCGATAAACAATAAAGCCGACATGGTGGCAAAAATAAAGATATCGCGTTTGCCATTATGCGGCCATTCGTGTTTGACGATATCTTTTAAGAATAACACAGCCAGAAAGATGAGCAGCTGCGCAGTATAAATAAATGCTGTTTCTTTGGTTGTGAAGTGCAGCGCCAATGCAGCCGTAAAAAGATACAGTGAGCCGCTCCGCCCTGACTCAAGGTAGCGGAGAACTGCATAAAGCATGAGAACGCCAAAAAGGCCGACAAAGGCTTCGTTACGTGTGTACCTGCCGTAAAACAGCATAAATGGAGAAACCACAAAAAGCAAACCGGCAATAAGCGCTCCGCTTCTGCCAAGGTAACGCCTGAAGCCAAAGATCACAAAAGCCACAGTGGCGATGCTGAAGAGAGCTGCGGGAATACGCGCAGAAAAATCTGAGTCGCTGAAGAGGAAGTACGAACCCGCAAGCAAGTGGAATTGCAGCGGTCCGTGAGTTACTGGGTCGTGGGCATAACCCCGCCCCTGATAAAGTTCAAAAGCCGGCACCACATGATTGACTTCATCATGGCTCATGACACGCAGCCCTAAATCGTAAAAACGTGAGACTACCGCAGTAATCAGAACCAGCGCAATCAGTAAGTGGTAGATGGTGAACTTGGGCAAATAAGCGGTTAAGGGTTGAGATAACCAACCGGTCTTTGATTCATTCTTGGCGTGACTATCCATTTTTAATTACCCTTTGTTCTCCAATATTTGCTGTCTTAAATTCAATTGGTCGGTCAATTTTCACCCAATTATTGAAGGAAAAACCACCGAAGCGACCGCCTTTAATTCGTACTGAAGTTGAAATAATTGTAAACCGCGCGCGACAAATCCGCATAGAGTTGATTGGCATTGTCCCAAACAATTTGATTTGTAGAATGGATGAAAATTGTAAGAACATAGTTTCCGCCCGGTGTATAAACCAGTGCTGCGTCTCCTACAGTGTGCATCACCCCATCCAATGGATCAATTGCCCAGCCGTGTTTGTGCCCAACCTGAGTGCCATCCGGCAGACCGGCTTCAATTAGAACGCCGATGCGATTTTGGGTGAGGGTTGAAATCATCGAACGACATTCGCTCGTGGTAATCTCACCTGGAAACACCGCTATGAGGCTGCCACCACCATTTTGCGCACACTGATAGATATCGGTTAACAGTAATCCCATTTCTGTCGGCGTGGTTTGGTTATAGCGGTCTGGGTCAGTAAATACATCTGATCGTGAATTTGCCGGAGTGACAACCCCGCCAGAAAGCAGCGGCGCACCAACATAAAACATACCGTCTAAGAATGTGTTTCGCAGTCCCAGGCTTCGCATGTCTGCGGTAACTACCAATGGGCCGGTTGTCGGTGAAAGGATTACTCTCATGAGCTGATCGGTAGATGTGTTATCGGAATGTGCAATCATTTCCTGCACCAGATGGTTAAAATCAGCGCTGGCAGGTTCGTTTACCGCACGAAAAGCGCTGACCATAACGGCAATTTTGATCGTACTGTCTGCAGAAAAAGCAATGTCGGGCACAAGCGCTTCACCATTGCGGTAGGCTATCTGCATTTCATTGCCGGTTTGCAAATCCTTCAGGAAAATTTCCACTTCGCCTGTAAATTCATTGACATCCACAATTTGCTTCAACAAAACCCCGAGCACATCAGTAGAAGGACGGGTGGCTTTGGTTGTATGCAGAGGAAGGTTGACGATCCTCTCCGTTGGCGATTGCAGCGCATTGGATATGAGTAAGATTGAGCGGTTGACATCAAGCGAGCGGGCAGGGGTGCCAGGCTCAAAGGTAACACTGCCTGGCACAGGTTCAAATGAAGCAAGCTCTTCGTCATACCTGGCGGCGATCTCGTTTTCCATAAACGCCCGCATTTGTTTTTCGTCGATGGAGGCTCGTAATGGAACCTCACTGGAAGATGCCTGCCGGTTGAAGAGATAAGCCAGGAAGGATGTCCAGAACGGCTCGGAACTGCGAGCCCTGTCGGCAGCGGTCATCATTGAGGAAATATCCATGGTAAAGCCAAGCGTTGAAGGCCGAACCTGGATAATGCTGGTATCAAAACGCAGCTCTACCGGAAGTGAATAGACTTGGGTAACCCTCGATGCAGCCTGATCCATGGATAAGCCGGTTACATCCACACCAGCTATCGTTGTGCCAGGAGAAAAGGTAGCTCGAAGGCTGCTGAAAACAACCAGTTGAAAAACGAATAAGACCACCGCTGATACAAAAAAAGCCAATGACAACCAGCGAAAGATCGAATATCGACCAATTTTTTTCATAATCAGATCACCACCAGATTCATCATGCGAATTTTACCATCCTTTATCCCTCTGACTTTTCCTGCATTTTTGCCATTTTTTTCTCTGCTTTGGTTATACTTATTGTATGGATTACGAAAGCGATAACCCCGAAGATTGGGGATCAGCATTATTTCCGTTTACTTTGCTCAGTGAAAATGCTTTGGATGGCATAACACCGCTGATTGAAGTTATCGATTGTCCTCCAGGGATGCATATTTACAATACCGGTGATATCCCTGATTTCTTTTACTGGGTTCTTTCCGGAAATGTAACCCTGACCACGGCCGCGATTCGCCGGGGAAACCGTGTGCAAAGCCTCATGCCGGGAGACTCCTTTGGCGCGGAGGTTTTTTCGAGCACTGAATACCGCCTTTCGCGCGCCACTTGCGTTGGTCAAACTCGGCTGGCAAGGATTAACGAACAAGACCTTATTTCAATACAAAATCAATACCCGCTGCTCAAGAAAGCCTTTTCTTCAATTTATCTGACACTAAAACACCGGACTCGCATTTTTCTTCCCTGGCTGGAAAAAGAAGAGAAGATTAATCACATCTGCCGCAAGCACATGATATTTCTTTTGCTGCGAACCTTGGTCATCACCGGCATCTCAGTGGCGGCTTTTGCTGCCCTCGTTTCGTTCTCAATATCCGAAAAATCTGTGGGCATGTTGTTGTTATCAGTAGTCGTACTGCTGGTTGGGCTTGCGGTTTTTATCTGGGCAGCCTTGGATTGGAGCAATGATTTCTTCATTCTGACCTCTGAACGAGTACTGCATCAGAAAAAAATCACCGGTCTGACTGAGAGCCGCCACGAAGCACCTTTTTCTGCCATCATCTCCACCGAGCTGGAATCCTCCTTTTGGGGCAGGTTGTTGGATTACGGCACAATCCATCTAAAAACAGACAACGGTAATTTAAGTTTTGAAAACTTGCCTGACTCGACGATCATTTATAACCTGCTCGAGTACCAACGATTGAATAATACCCGCGAAACGGAACAGACTGAAAAAGACGCCATCCGGGCGGCGCTTAAACAGCGACTTGAGAGTGGGTCAACCCAAACGCAGGCTCAACCCACTCCACAGCCTGCCAACTCGCATGCGGATGTAAAAAGCAATCAAGATAACGAAACGTTTCTTGATCAAACAGCTCACTTCATGGGGCTGCGCCTCGAAAAAGAAGGTTCTGTTGTCTTCCGCACCCATTGGTGGCATTTGGTAAAAAAGACAGCTTTGCCTTCGCTGCTCATGCTGGCAGTCCTCACGCTCGTGTTTTTGGATATTCTCAAACTTTTACCTGAGATGCCTGATAAGCTCATCTACGCCGCGGCATTACTCGCAACGGTTGGCAGTTGGGGATGGTGGCTGTATGCATATCAGGATTGGTACAACGACGTCTATATCATCACTCCAGACGAATTAATTGATTTCAGCCGGAAACCCTTTCACCAGGAAGTTCGCCATTCAGCGCCAATTCAAAATGTTCAAACAGTCGAGTTCAAGAGAAGCGGGTTAATCGGCGTACTGCTGAACTTTGGCACTGTGCGCATTCAAATTGCCGATGAAGAGCTCACCTTTGATGATGTCTACAACCCTGCTGCCATCCAGGCTGAAATTTTTTCAAGGTTTAAACGCTTCAAACAAAGCAATGAGCAAAGTGAACAGGAGAAACTGGCAGATTGGATCGCGACTTATGACGAAATGCGGCGAGAAAAACACAATCAAGCAGACAATGGCAACATTTACAGGTAAAATTGCTACGCTGAACAAGATAAAGGAAAACAATGGCCTTAAGAGAAATAATCACAATCCCTAACCCAATCCTGCGAAAAAAAGCACACAAGGTGACCGATTTCGGAAAAGACTTTCAGGAGTTGGTGGCTGATATGATCGAAACCATGCGCGATGCACCTGGTGTAGGGTTGGCTGCTCCGCAGATCGCCGTGCTGCAGCGGCTGATTGTCATTGAATACGGAGATGAAGAGGACGAAGAAAAGCCAGCCAAGGTTTACGTCGTCGCCAACCCAGAGATTGTCACTGCTTCCGATGAAATGATCATGGGAATCGAAGGATGTTTATCCGTCCCTGAGTTAGTCGGCGAAGTCGATCGGCATGTTTCGATCGTAGTAAAAGGGCTTAACCGCTTTGGCAAACCGACCAAGATCAAAGCTCATGGTTGGCTGGCTCGTATCTTCCAACACGAGATGGATCACCTCGATGGCGTGCTTTATCCTGATCTCGCAGAAAGAGTGTGGAAACCTGGGCTGGATGAAGACATCCCGCTCGATTAGCTCATGCACCTGACACATCTCTCGCTGACGAACTTTCGCTTATTCTCCCGCCTGGATATGGACGTGCCCCGGCGGATTCTCTTGTTGATGGGCGCGAACGCTCAGGGGAAGACATCACTGCTCGAAGCCATTTATTATCTGGCGACTTTTACATCGTTTCATGCACAAAGTGACCGTCAATTATTGAACTTCATTGCCACACGTGAGAGCCTTTCTGTTGCCCGCTTGGTGGCTGAGTACCAACGCGGAGAGCGCGCTCACCGCCTCGAAGTGCGTCTGATTCAAGATGCCGCCTCCAATGGTAACGCCCGCCTGCGTAAAGAGGTGCTGCTCGATGGGGTGAAGATTCCACCCAGCCAGGTGATTGGGCATTTCAACGCGGTCATCTTTTTGCCTCAAATGACCGCCATCCTTGAGAGCGGCCCGGAAGAACGGCGTCGTTATCTTAATCTATTCATTTCGCAGGCAAACCCGGCTTACGCCAGAGCACTGGCTGAGTATCAACAGGCTCTAACGCAGCGCAATGCGCTATTGAAACTCCTCAACGAACGCGGAGGCGATCGTACACAGATGGAGTACTGGGATGAACTGCTGGCTGCTCGTGGAGCGCTCATTATCACGACCCGTGCCGATGTCATTCAAGAATTGGAAGCATCAGCCAAACGCGTTCATGAACGGCTAACCGGGTCGGACGAAGTGCTGCGCCTGCTCTACCAGCCATCATACGACCCACTGCCCAGTCCAGAAGGGCAAATCATGCTGCCTATGCAAATTCAAGCACAGCGTAATGGGTTAACCCAAGAGAAGATCAAACAAGGGTTTATTATGAAATTGGCATCTCTTCGGGCAGAAGAGATTGCCCGCGGCGTTACCACAATTGGCCCGCACCGCGATGAAATGCGTGTGTTGAGCAATGGAATCGACCTGACAGATTTTGGCTCTCGCGGCCAGATCCGCACTGCCCTGCTTTCGCTTAAATTGGCAGAAGTGAACTGGCTGAAAGAAAAAACTGGGGAATGGCCTGTGCTGCTTTTGGATGAAACACTGGCGGAATTGGATACCTTCAGAAGAAGTTACCTGCTTGACTATTTGGGAAATGCAGAACAGGTGCTCTTAACCACTACCGATATGAATTTGTTTCCCGATGATTTCCGCAGTAAATGCGAGCGTTGGCAGGTTACCGAAGGCAATGTCGAGAAACTTTCCACAGAAGATTAGCTAAAGCGGTTTCTTTGCGGGAATTCCCGTCCGGCGCGGGTATTGCACAGGCGTCGCAGCTTTTTTATCCACCACTACCAAATAACGGTCATCAGCCACACCGGGCAGCGTTACCAGCGAAACCTTGCGCAAACTTCCGCCTAAGATACGGAAAGCATTTTCTGCGGCATGAGTCTCAGCGTGCGCGCTTTCGCCCTTTTGCGCCAGCATCGCTCCGCCTATGCGCGCCAAGGGCAGCAGGTACTCGGCCAGAATCGGCATGGAAGAAACAGCGCGGGCGACCACCCAGTCGTAGCGTTCGCGATACTGCTGAAGCTGGCCTAATTCTTCGGCTCTCACCGTCAACACCTCAACCCCTTCGAGGCCCAACAGTTTGACAATGTGGTGACAAAATTCTGCCTTTTTCCCCACAGATTCGACCAGCGTCAAACGCAGCTCAGGCAGCACAATCTTTAACGGAATGCCGGGAAAACCTGCCCCGGTGCCGATATCCGCCAGCGTCCCCGGGATGGGATCTTTCAACTCACGCAATATTGAAAGCGAATCCAAGAAGTGTTTTGCACGAATTCCATAGATATCCCGAATCGCCGTAAGATTATGGATCTGGCTCCAAAGCATTAGCTCATTTTCAAAATCGCTGAAAGCTTTTATCTGGCGTGAGTTCAGTTCGATTCCAGTTATATCGCGTACATCATTAACAAATTTGTTCATGTCAGCATGATTATACTCTCCGTATGCTATCGGCTGTTGGGTGCAAAGCCAGAAGCCAGTATTTTTTTGGACGTGTTTGTTTTTGGTTAACTATCTTAAATTACAGGTTGACGCGCATTAAAAGTTCAGGTAAAATCCATTTTGAAATTAGATGCGGGCGTGGTTCAGTTGGTAGAATGTCTCCTTGCCAAGGAGAAGGTCGTGGGTTCGAATCCCATCGCCCGCTCAAGTAAACCCCTTTGATAAAGGGGTTTTTCTTTTACCGCTGAGAGGCTGCGCACTCCCATCAGGTCAGACATTCTTCTTGAAGTATGCTTTTCTCATTCCAAAAATTCAGTCTGTCCGCTTGACCATCAAAAAGCCTTCTGTTAGAATAAATCCTGCGAGGCGACGTGGCCAAGTGGTTAAGGCAAGGGTCTGCAAAACCCTGACCATGGGTTCAATTCCCATCGTCGCCTCCTCTCCAGTACTTCCAGCCGAGTTTCACAGCGTTCTAAATATCAAATTTCGGCGCACTTGCCAAAGTATTGGTATTACATAATTGCACAATTTTTTTAATTCTTTTATAATTTTTATATGCCAGCAAATTTAGACATCATTTTCATTATTGGATCAGCATTGGTTTTACTTGCAGTATTAGGCAGTAAAATCAGCGACCGTTTTGGCGTGCCGGTGTTATTGCTCTTCATAGTTTTGGGCATGCTTGCCGGTTCCGACGGTATTGGCGGTATTTATTTCAACGACCCGGAATTAACACAATGGATTACCACAATTTGCCTTGCTATAATCCTGTTCTCCGGCGGGGTTGATACCGAATGGAAAAGTGTAAAACCCTTGATCAAAGAAGGACTCGTGATGGCTACGTTAGGCGTAGCCATCACTGCTTTGGCCTTAAGTTTTTTCACACACCTCATCATGAAAGTGGCATGGCCTGAAGCTTTGCTCATCGGCGCGATTGCCTCTTCAACCGATGCTGCGGCAGTATTTGCATTACTGCGAGCCAAAGGCGTCAGCCTGAAAGGCAATCTCAAACCGCTGCTCGAATTGGAATCAGGCAGCAATGACCCGATGGCAATTTTCCTCACCATCGGCATCATCCAGTGGATTCAGAACTCAATTTCAAACCCTGCCGATTTGCTCTTACTTTTCGTGATGCAGATGGGGATTGGCTTTATCATCGGTTGGGTTATGAGCAAGGTGTCGCTGCTCCTTATCAACCGGCTCAAGCTTGGCTACGACGGTCTCTATCCTGTTCTGGCACTTGCGCTTGTCTTTCTCACATTCGGAATCACCGTCGAGCTTGATGGCAGCGGGTTCCTCGCAGTCTATATTTTTGGCTTGTTCCTTGGCAAAACGGAGTTTCTGCACAAGCGCAGCCTGCTGCGTTTCTTCGATGGCGGGGCCTGGCTGATGCAGATTATGCTTTTTATCACACTTGGTTTGCTCGTTTTTCCAAGCCAACTCCCACCAGTGATTCTTCCGGGAATTTTAATTTCATTATCGCTGATCTTCATTGCCCGGCCGATTGCGGTATTCATTAGTCTGATTCCTTTCAAGTATTCACTGCGAGAAAAAACTTTCATTTCCTGGGTTGGGCTGCGCGGAGCCGTTCCGGTTGTCCTGGCCACCTTCCCCCTGGTTGCAAAAATTCCAGATGCTAATCTCATTTTCAACCTCGTTTTCTTCATTGTTATCACCTCGGTATTGCTGCAGGGAACACTTATCCCACAGGTGGCGCGCTGGTTAAAAGTTGACAAGCCACTGCCTGAGCAGAAAATTGCTCCATTTGAAATGATCAAAGTCGATGGATTAAAAGGAGCGATGCGCGAAATCAAGGTTCGTAAAGATTCGATTGCAGTGGGAAAAGCAATTTACGAATTGGAACTGCCGCTTGAATACCTGATTATGCTGATTTCACGCAATGGCGAGTTCATTCAGCCCAACGGCAGCACGGTTATCGAACCAGATGATATCTTGATCAGTTTAAGTGAAGATGAGATTTACAAGACCGCAAAAGAAATGCTTAACGAATGCCGCGCTGACGCCGAGGGTGAATAAGCTCGTTTCGCGCGATGTGGCATAGGTAATCCACCCGTTCATTTTCAGCATTGCCTGTATGCCCCCGAATCCAATGCCAGGTGATTTTGTGCCTGCTGCTGACAGTGAGCAGCTCTTGCCACAAATCCTGATTTTTCACTGCACCATTCGAACCGCGCCAATTCTTCGCCAGCCATTTTGGCAGCCATTCATTAATCCCTTTGTGCAAGTATTGAGAATCTGTAAAGAGTGTGATTTCGGCCGATTTTTTGATTGATTTTAATGCTTGAATTGCTGCGGTTAATTCCATGCG
This sequence comes from Anaerolineaceae bacterium, assembly GCA_018060515.1. Taxonomy (GTDB): domain Bacteria; phylum Chloroflexota; class Anaerolineae; order Anaerolineales; family Anaerolineaceae; genus UBA6107. The sequence continues at coordinate 18,143 of JAGOVY010000026.1, forward strand.
GTTATTGGTTGTATCTTTTTCAGCACCGGAGATTTCAGAGCGTTTGCCGCCTGTGATAATTAATGCCGCCCAACCGCCTGGTCCAGGGTTTGGGTCGCAGCCTCCATCTGTATAAATGATAATATCATCCCCCATCAGCGGCTTTCTCCAGTCAGTTCTGCTATCAGGTCATCTATCTGTAAAAGAATGACTGAAACACCTTTCTCACCAACACCTCCAACCCATAACTGCCAGGCGCTGTCTTCAAGCAACGGAGACACAATCTGCCATTCAGCAGCCGGCGGCGCAGAAACAAATGGGTTTGCCTGATCTATCACCGCCTGCCAATCGGGATGGTCTTCGCCGTATCCATTCAGATGAGTTAACACCATACTGCCCAATGGAAGAGTGCCCATGGAGGCGAGCAATCGCCCCTGCTGCTCGGGTTGTGACAACCAGCGGATAAACAACCAGGCGGCGAGATCGCTATCGGCATCCTGATGTAAAATGGCGAATGCGCTCCCATCTGACAAGAATGCCCCATCCTCCATCCCGGGGTATGCCATCAGCAGCCAATCATCTGCCGATTCATTCCTGATCATTGCAGAAGTAAGTCTCCCTAAATCCTGCATCCATAATGTGTAAGCAAGCGCCTGGCGCCGTGCGAAGTAATCCGCTTCCGGGGTTGACCTGCCCATCCATGCACAATGATTCGCACTAAGCCCATGAAGATAAGTAAAGGCTTCTTCTGAAGCCGGTGTTGAAAATATGAATGAACCATCGGCAAATGGCTCAGCTTCAAACGCCAGCAACCAGTTATACATTGATGATGCGTCTCGGCTAATGATCCAGCCTCCCAGCCCATCATCCAGGGGGTCATCATCTTTTCTAAAAGCAGCATTTGCTGCACACATTTGTTCTTTAAACTCAGCCGCAGTGCGCGGTGAATTTTGAAAGCCCAATTCATTCGCCCAGGTGAGGTTGTATGCCATCAACAACGCCGAACGCTGCGCAGGGATGCCATAACGCTTGCCGTCAACCAGGTTTTCATCCCAAAAAGGCAAATAGAAGTCTGCAACCAGCTCTTCATCCATCCCGTAGCTGTTCGATACAACGTAAGGTGAAAGGTCGACCACCAACTCATGGGATTGATCAATTTCCAACAACTGGCTGATTGGTGCAGCCACTACATTGGAGTGAATTTCATTCACGATTTCTTCTCGCAGTCTGCGCGAAACCTGAGCTGCAGACCCAGGCGCTTTCATAATGACGTGAATGTCCCATTCGTTCAATTGATTAAATTGATCGACCAACTGAAACAGCGTGTCGGCAGTTGCCCCCGTCCAAGGATGAATGAATTGGATCTGCAACCCTTTCAGATTGGCGACGTCTCCCTCAACCTCAGCCAGACTGGGTGTTGGTGTCAGGGTTGTAACCTGCGGCGCCTTCGTTTTCTCTGCACTCTGTGGCGTGCCAGATTGAGGCAAAGGGGTTGGCATTGCAGTGCACGAAAGCAGCATCACCATCACCATAGGAATAAAAAAGAGGGATTTGACCAAGTGTTTTATCACGAATTTCCTTCAATATAACATTCTTCGATTCGAGTTATGAGTATACCTGAGTTTTTTATCACAATCATCAATCGAATTCTGCCGGCAGGTGTGAGTTGTGCAAATGGTTAAACATTCGCCTGATCTGACCCAGCGTGACGCGCGCCAGAGAAAGTTCGGGGATTTCATCAATACCAAAGAAGGTCGGATCTGCTGTCTCATTCGGTGAAATCGTGGTTTGAGCGATCAGATCACAAAGAAAGAAAAGTTTGTAAGCGTGAAAAGGGTACGGCGGGTGACCATGCAGGTTACGATCAAATACGGCCAACAGTTTTTTCGCCTTCACAATCATGCCAGCCTCTTCGCGCACTTCACGTTCCACGGCTAAACTTGGAGGTTCGTTAATGTCCACCCAGCCGCCTGGCAGCGTCCATCGTCCGTCATCCAGCAGTTCTTTAACCAGGAGGATCTTCTCTTCTATGAACACAACTCCGCGAATATCCAATTTGGGGGTCGCATATCCGCTTTGGCTATCAAAAACCAGTTTTACCTCGCCAGGTTGAGATTGCGTATTCTCCTCCATCATTTCACAGGCAATTTGGCTGAGGGTGTGATAACGCTCAATATCAAAGGGGTTTTGCGTGTATTGCAGCCCGCTTTGAGCTACTGCCTGAATTCGCTGTGCCCAGAGCAGCCATTTGGGGGTTTCATTCTTCTCATCATAATCGGTCATATCAAATCCATTATTTATTGACGGCTTTCAAAAATGTTTGTATAATCTCTTCATAATTTTATACGAGTCATGCCAAAAGTAGTAGGCTGGACGAGACACTGCCAGAGAAGGAGCCCGCCGCTGAAACGCTCCGCTTTAGTCGCCAACCGAAGTCATTTGGTGCAGATGCCGAAGAAACCCCGCAGGGCGTAGAACGGCACGGGAAAGCCCGTTATCGCAGAATCCGGTTACAATCCGGAAGAGTGCGCCGTCTATCGGCGAATTGAGGTGGTACCGCGAAGTGTGTAAACTTTCGTCCTCTACGGACGAAGGTTTTTTTATTTTATGGAGGTAAAAGATGGCAAGAGAAGAGCTGTCAAAAGCATACGATTTTCATTCCACGGAGCAGCGGCTATATAAATGGTGGGAAAGCGAAGGCTTTTTTCAACCTGCCAATGACCCCAACAAACCAGGTTTTGACCCCGAAGTAAAGCCTTTCGTCATCTCCATTCCGCCACCTAATGTCACCGGCGAGCTGCATGCTGGCCACGCCATGTTTGTTTCGATGGAAGACCTGATGATCCGCTATCATCGCATGAAAGGAATTCCCACCCTCTGGGTGCCTGGAACAGACCACGCGGGTATCGCCACCCAGATGCTCGTCGAGAAATCGCTGGCGCGCCAGGGGAAAAAGCGCGAAGCCATGACCAGAGAAGAATTCCTCGATCACGCCTGGGAATGGAAAGAACTCTACGGCAACCGTATCACTTCACAAATTCGCCGCCTTGGCGCTTCTTGCGATTGGACGCGTGAACGATTCACGTTAGATGAGGGATTATCCAAAGCGGTTCGCGAAGCTTTTGTAAGTCTCTACGAAAAGGGGTTAATCTATCGCGGACCGCGAATCATCAACTGGTCACCGGCCTTGCGTACAGCCGTTTCTGATCTTGAGGTGGAGTATAGTGAAGAGCCGGGTTTCCTCTACCATTTCAAATACATGCTGGCAGACGGATCAGGCGAATACATCCCTGTCGCCACCACCCGCCCTGAAACGATCTTGGGCGATACGGCTGTGGCAGTGCACCCCGCTGATGAACGCTATCAACAATACATCGGTAAAAACGTCCTTGTACCGCTCATGAATCGCGAAATACCGGTCATTTCAGATGAGTATGTGACGATGGATTTTGGCACAGGAGCATTGAAGATCACCCCCGCGCATGACCCCAATGATTACACAATTGGTCTCAAGCACAATCTTGAAATGATCAACATTCTCGATACCTCCGCCCACATGAACGAAAACGCCGGAGCGTATCAGGGATTAGACCGGTTTGAATGCCGCAAACGCCTGTGGGAAGATATGCGCACACTGGGTTTGGTGATTAAAGAACAACCCTATCAGCTCAATGTACCCAGATCACAGCGCAGCGGTGAAATTGTAGAGCCAATGATTTCAACCCAATGGTTTATCAACATTAAACCGCTGGCAGAAAAAGCACTCGCAGCCGTACAAGATGAACGCATTCGTATCGTCCCTGAACGATTCACCCGCATTTACTACAACTGGATGGAGAACATCCGCGATTGGTGTATCAGTCGACAATTGTGGTGGGGACACCGTATTCCAGTTTGGTATTGTGATGATTGCGGCGCTGAAACGGTGGTGCGCGAAGACCCTGATGTGTGCAGCAAATGCGGCAGTAAAAAGATACGGCAGGAAGAGGATGTGCTGGATACCTGGTTTTCATCAGGTCTGTGGCCATTCTCTACCCTGGGCTGGCCAGAAAACACACCTGACTTGAAGTATTTCTACCCAACTACAGTCATGGAAACAGGCGCTGACATACTCTTCTTCTGGGTTGCGCGCATGATCATGTTCGGTTTGGAGTTTACCGGCGAGGTACCGTTTAACACAGTCTACCTGCATGGGCTCATTTTGGATAAAGATGGACAGAAGATGAGTAAAACCAAGGGCAATGTTATCGATCCAATCCAGATTATGGAAGACTACGGCACTGATGCGCTGCGTTTTACCCTGCTCGTTGGCTCCACCCCAGGGCACGACACCAACCTTGACCTGAAAAAAGTTGAGGCGAACCGAAACTTTGCCAATAAGGTCTGGAATGCCGGGCGATTTATTTTATCCGCTTTGGAGAAGGCACCGCCCGAAGCTGGCAGTGAACCTGAGTGGTCGCTGGCTGACTCATGGATTTGGGCAAAACTAAAGGGTTTGCTGCAGGAAACCGAGCGTCTGTTCGAGGCTTATCAATATGGCGAAGCCGGGCGGCAAATTTATGATTTCTTCTGGAACGATTTTGCTGATTGGTATCTTGAGATCGCCAAGATTCAAATGAGCCGCGGCAAAGATTGTGCGTATTACACTGCCACCACCCTCGTGCGGGTTATGGATGCCTGCCTGCGCCTGCTGCACCCGTTTACCCCTTATGTAACGGAAGAAATCTGGGGATTTTTGCGCGACGCTGCGCTCGAGAG
>JAGOVY010000027.1 GCA_018060515.1 Anaerolineaceae bacterium
GGATATTCGAATCATCACCCTCGAAGAAGCGGCTGCTGGGCAGTTTGAGCTGGTTGATTGCCCAAAATCTCATTAGACAGATGCCAATTAGCGCATCAATATTTCATTAATCAAAGCCCAGTCCTTTTTCTTTCAGCGAAATAAAAGAGCCCTGCCCAATCACCAAGTGATCGAGCACCTCAATATCCAACAATTTGCCGGCGTTTACCGCGGCGCGCGTCAGCGCTGCATCCTCAGGGCTGGGTGTTGGGTCGCCGCTGGGGTGGTTATGCACCAGAATAATCGAGGCTGCACTGAGCTGAATGGCATCTCGAAATAGCTCCCCTACCCGCACACTGGACGCATTCAACGAGCCGCTGTAAACCTTTTTCACGGCTATCTTCCGGTTACGCGTGTCCAGCAGAATAACCCGCAGCTCTTCTTGTATTAATCCCTGCATTTCATAACGCAGCAACTCGGCTGCATCGCCAGGGGAGCTGATTGCGCCACTTAGCTGCGGTGCCTCCAGGCTCAGGCGTCTGCCCAATTCGATCGCCGCTTTCAACTGCGCCGCCTTTGCCGGTCCAATCCCATGAATCTCACAAACCTGTGCGAAGCTGGCTTTCTGAATGCCGTGTATGCCCCCAAGTTCGCGTAAGATGCGCTCACCCAATTGCACACAATTCTCACCTTCAACACCTACGCGCAGCAATATTGCCAGCAACTCCGCCTTGGTTAGCCCCTCTGGCCCCACGCGTGATAATCGTTCGCGCGGCTGTTCATCTTTCTCCAGGCTTTTTATTCCAGTTGTATTTTTCGATTCGTCCATGAGACTGGTTACCTCAATAAGCTTATTCTCTTGTTTTATATCATCTGATTCATAAAAGCAAGCCTTCCAGCAGCCTCTGTGTAAACCAAACATGCTATAATTCGCTTCAGGAACTTCTCATGCGCTTTGACCCCACCACCCTTAACCAAACAGCCACTTTCGCGATTGGATTCATCGCGGCATTCCTCGCCGCGCTCTGGCTGAGCTTGATCTTCTGGACACACCGGGATATTCGCCAACGCAGCCGAAGCGGCTTTACCCAGACGCTTTCTGTATTGGTTGTAATTCTATTTTCGCTGCCAGGATTTCTGCTCTACCTCATTTTACGTCCACCGCGTACGCTTGAAGAAGAGTATCAGCACACTCTCGAGGAAGAAGCCCTGTTGCAGGCGATTGAAGAATCCGCGCTTTGCCCCGGCTGCACGCGGCGAATCCAAACTGATTGGGTCGTTTGCCCGGTTTGCAATACAACGTTAAAAAAATACTGTAAGAAATGTGGCAAACTACTCGAATTACCCTGGAATATTTGCCCTTATTGCGCATCAACCGTTCCAGAAATACAAAAGTCAAGCACGCGAAGAAAAAAGGAACCGGTATTGGACGATGGTTTTCTGCCTCTTATGGACGACGACTTCGACTCTCAACCATAAACCGGTATGTAATGCTGAATGTCAAATCTCTCTACCCTCGAGCCGATTGATTACCTGATAATTGGTCATATTACACAAGATGTTACCCCACAAGGGTTTAACCTTGGCGGTACTGCTTCATATTCCTCACTCACTGCTCGATCTTTTGGGCTGCGTGTGGGCATTGTTACTGCCTGTGCGGCTGACCTGGTACCGAAAGAACTTAAGGGTATGGCAATTTCGCGAAAGGCGTCTGAACATACCTCTACATTTCAGAATATTTACACCCCCGCTGGTAGAATCCAACACATTCTCCATGTCGCTGATTCTATCACCCTGGACGATGTGCCCTCTGCTTGGTTAAACACGCCGATCGTTCACCTCGGCCCTCTCGCTGGTGAAATTCCGCCGTCCATGGCACGCGCTTTCCCAAATTCGTTGACAGGCGTTACCCCCCAAGGCTGGATGCGAGCTTGGAACGGGGAAAACATCGTCTCTTATCGCCCCTGGCAAGAAGCTGCAGAAGTGCTGCCACACGTGCAGGTCTGCATCATGAGTATTGAAGATGTGTGTGGAGATGAAGACGCGGTCGGGCATTTTGCCAGCCTGGTGCCGATTCTGGTTGTAACCGAAGGTATGACAGGGTCTCGAGTTTATTGGCATGGCGACGTGCGGAATTTTCACGCTCCTTCAAAAGAAGAGGTTGACCCGGTAGGCGCAGGAGACATCTTTGCTGCATCCTTCTTCATTAAATATTATCAAACGAAAGATCCTTGGGAGGCTGCCAGGTTTGCAACATTGGTCGGAGCAAATTCTGTTACCCGCGCCGGAATTCAGGGGGTACCCACGGCAGAGGAAATTAACACCTTTACATCAGAAATTATCGGATACCCTGCAAAATGACCCGAGTTCTCACCCTCGTCAATCAAAAAGGCGGAGTCGGTAAGACAACGACTGCCATCAATGTCAGCGCTTTTCTCGGGCAATTCGGCAAGCGGGTGCTGCTTGTTGACCTTGATCCTCAGGCAAATGCCACTTCCTCACTCGGTATAAATAAATATGATGTAAAAAATGGTACTTACGAAATTTTGATTGGATCAGAGCCGATTTTACCGAATATCCTGCTCAACCCTAAACTTCAGATCGCCCTTCTGCCCTCCTCGCCAGCGCTCGCCGGCGCTGAGGTTGAGCTCATCAATGTTGAAGACCGCGCCTTTCGCTTGCGTGAAGCATTGAAACCTGCCCGCAACCGCTTTGATTACATCATCATCGATTGTCCGCCGTCTCTCAGCCTTCTAACCGTAAATGGCTTGGCAGCCGCCACTGAGGGCGTAATCATCCCCGTGCAGTGTGAATACCTCGCACTCGAAGGCATCGGCCAGCTTACGCAAACCTTAAACCTGGTCCGAACCTCGCTTTTTCAAGAAATGCGCATCCGCGGCGTCGCCTTAACGATGTTTGATATTCGAACCAATTTATCCTCAGATGTCGTCCGCGAGGTGAAGAAGTTTTTCCCAAATCTGGTGTATGATACGATCATCCCACGCTCTGTGCGTCTGGCGGAAGCCCCTTCTTATGGGCAGCCTATAACCCTTTATGCGCCAAACTCACCGGCTGCCGCAGCATACGCCTCACTAACCCGTGAAATCCTCGCTCAAGATGGGGAAAAATGATGCTCCCAACAGGAATAGGTGGTTAATATGGCACAAAAATCCGGATTAGGCAAAGGTTTAGATGCATTGATCCCCGGGGCTGCAAGCAGCACAGCAGCAACTCCAGCAGATAATTATGTTCCCATCTCGATGATAGTACCCAACCCGCAGCAGCCGCGGGAGGTGATGGCGGAAGACAGCCTTGCTGAACTTGCAGCTTCAATCCGCGAACATGGTATTCTCCAACCTTTAGTGGTTTCTTACAACGCAGTCACCGGCATGTACACGCTGGTTGCCGGCGAACGCCGGCTGCGGGCTTCACGGCTCGCCGGGCTCGAGAAAGTCCCCGTGATTGTCAGAACCGTCAGCGAGCAGCAACGCCTCACACAAGCTCTGATCGAGAATATTCAGCGTGCTGACCTGTCTCCGCTCGAATCAGCCAGAGGTTTTCAACGGTTGGCAGAAGAATTCAACCTCACCCATGAAGCAATTTCAGCGCAGATGGGCAAAAGCCGGGTTAGCATTACCAATACCTTACGTCTGCTCAATCTTCCAGCTGAAGTGCAGCAGGCGCTGGCAGAACACAAGATTAGCGAAGGCCATGCGCGGACATTATTGGCGCTTCCCAACGCAGCAGCGCAGCTATCAGCGCTTCAGACCATTATCAACCACGAGCTAAACGTACGCCAAACTGAAGAACTGGTCAGGAAGCTGACAGGCATCAAACCTCCCACCATCCCCGCGAATGAAGAAGATCCTCATATTCGTGAAATCGAAGACCGGTTGCGTAACAAGCTTGGCACAAGGGTCACACTCCATTCCGGTAAAAAAGGCGGCACCATCACCATCCATTACTACTCCGACGAAGAGTTGAATAATCTGCTTGATAAACTATCCTGAAACTGATTTTTCAGCCATATTCCGCTGATTCGATAAACCTTCTACCCAATATTTTGGTGAAGAAGGTTTTTCTTTTTTCAAAAGCCAGCCGCAAAACCTTTTCTTGCTTTCAAGATCTCAATTATGTATGAGATCATCCGAGTTGGTTTGAGAATATTGTAAGCACGCCTGATTTGATTATTGTATAATGATTCTAAATGGCTAAAGGTTATGTTTTCGAAGAACTTGACAAGGAGAAAATACTCCACATTTGCCAGCTCGCAGCCAACACGCGAGACTGGAAAGATTCGTTGGATGAGATTGTCAACTATTCGCGTAATTATTTTATTTTCGATAACATCGTTATCTACCTTGGCGAACCCAATACAAAACGTGTTGACGTTTTTTATGCACGCGCAACCGGCCGCGGAAAATCAAGCGAAGCCGATGTCTCATGGGGCGAAACAATTGCCAATAATGTAATCGCCAATCGGAGCGTCTGCCTTGAGCAGGCTACCACTACAGATTCAATAAACCGCCTCGAATCTCCTCTGCTCATTGGCATTCCATTGATGATTGCACCTGAGTATACCGGTGCACTCATTTTTGTGCGCTTCGGCGGACCAACTTTTACCACCGAGGGCCAGGAATTTGCCCAATTTATTGGCACACAATTTACAGCAATTATTCGTCAGAAAACCATTGACGATTATGAAAAAGCGCTGTCAATCGCTCAATCGTCATCTACGCTTCAGGGCGATTTTATTAACACCATGTCGCATGAATTACGAAACCCGCTCGGCTTTATTCGCGGTTTTACCACTACGCTGCTGCGCGAAGATACAAGTTGGGGGCAAGAGACTCAGCGCGAGTTTCTTCAGATTATCGACCGGGAAACTACCCACCTCACCAAGCTCATTGATGACTTATTAGATGCCTCCCGCCTGCAATCTGGAACAATCCATTATGATTTTCAGCTGATTCATATCGATACGATCATTCGCGATGAAGTAAACCGGGCGCGCTATGCTCACCCAAATCAACCGATTACTCTTAACTTTTCTGAATCTCTGCCAGCCATAATGGCTGATCCACGCCGCCTGGCGCAGGTATTTGACAATCTTCTGGAAAATTCTCAAAAATATGCTCCCGATGCCGAAATATTGATTAAAGCCTACGCGAACAATGTTGCGATCATTATCGAATATTCCGACGCTGGATCAGGTATTGAAGAAAAATACATTCCGTTATTATTTTCACGATTTTTCAGGGTCCCAAACACCGCTTCACATATTTATGGCACTGGGTTAGGTCTGCCAATTTGCCAACAAATTATCAATGCCCATAACGGAGATATTATTGCTTCATCAGAATTCGGCTCAGGATTGAATTTCACGATCATATTACCCCTAAACGAAGAGGGAAAAAATTGAGGATAAAATGAGTATCAGAATTTTAATTGTTGATGATGAACCTCTCTATTTGAGGTTGCTCAAGGTAAACCTCGAAAAAGAAGGATATCAAATCATCACAGCCAGCGATGGAGAACAAGCTTTGGAGTTCGTTTCTCATGAGATACCAGATCTCATAATTCTGGATTTAATCATGCCAAAGGTAGATGGCCTTACAGTCGCAACCCGTATCCGACAATTTTCAAACGTCCCCATTATCATCCTTACCGCACTTGGTGAGGAGCAAGACCGTATCCACGGGTTAAACATTGGAGCAGATGATTATATCGTCAAGCCATTCTCCGCCAATGAACTCGTGGCCAGGGTAAATGCGGTGTTAAGGCGCAGTCAATCTGTATCAGAAAGTGGAAAATCCAGAGTACTAACGCATGGAGACCTGCGCATTGACATCGCCAAGGCTGAAGTCTGGAAAGGTGATCGCAAAGTACCGCTTTCTGCCACTGAATACAAACTTCTCATCCACTTTGCCCACAATATGGGGAAAATCCTAAGTGCCGATGAGCTTCTTCGTTCGACCTGGGGAGCAAGTTACATAAACGAAAAAGAAATACTTTGGGTAAGCATCGCGCGGTTACGTCAAAAACTCGAAGACAATTCCCATGCCCCCGTACACATTGTCACCCGTACTGGCTTAGGCTATCAAATGCCCTCTCCGGATGAGCAGGAGAGTTGAAAACTCGACGGTTCTCTGCATTTCCTCAGTGTCGCCGTTATAACTATTCGCAATACGGAGTGTTAATCCATGGAATCCAACCTGACTGAATCCTCCCAAATTTCCCTTGGCTCAAAACTTGGCAAGGCCAGAGCATCCAATGAAATCTCCCTTGCCCGGTCTGCCAGACAGGTGGGTGTCACTGCCAACACAATCAACAACTTTGAAAGCGGGCGTGCAGCGCCAAGCCTGCCTCAGCTTGAGCTTCTGGCCGCACTTTACAAAACGCCTATCAACATTTTTTTATCTACAGATGAAGATTTCGAGCCGCAACCTGGCATAGAGTCAGAAAAGATCGCCGCTTTCATCGATTTACGAAATCAAATCATCGCTGCAACGCTCAAACAATCTCGCAGCCAACAGGCATTAACCCTAAAGCAACTCGCTGAGCTTTCAGGTATTTCCGCCAACCGGCTGCGCAAATTTGAATCGGGTTCCATTCCCATCCCGAGTCCTGTTCTTCAAACATTATCTGCAAACCTGGGCATTAACATTCAAACACTCCTCTCTCCGCTTACACCCAATACCCAACCAGAGATCAACGAAGCAGTTCAGGGCTATGATCTCACCTCGTTGCCTGATGAACTGCTTGAGTTTGCAGCCAACCCGAAAAACATCCCATACCTTGCCTTAGCCCAGCGCATGAGCCAACTTGAAGCAGACAAAATTCGCTCAATTGCCGAAAACCTGCTTGAACTCACTGCTTGATCATGGTTTCGCCTATAGAATCGCCTGAAAATTGATGCCTCTCATGCCTCACAAGGTTACTGTTCGGCAGGCAACCTCGCAAGATATTGCTTCAATTACCGATTTCATGAACACGGCTTCGCTGGTTCATCGCCACCTCGATTGGCGGCCGCTCATGGAATGGGTTGATAAGGAACCATTCTTATTGTATTTTGATGAGAATGAGCTTTCTGCTTTGCTCTCTTGCGCGCCGGATCATACAGGCATTGCCTGGATTCACGCCTTTGCCGCATCGTCTTGGACTTCAAGAGTTGAAAATGAATTCCAAACCCTGCTGGAGAATGCGATTAAGAGACTACACCTGCAACCGCATCAAATTTTTTCTGTTGCACTCACAGATTGGTTTGCCAGGTTGTTAAAGGGCTCAGGTTTTCAACTTTACCAACACATCGTCGTACTGAATTGGAGAAATTTCGTACCAAATCAGGAGTCTGGCTCACCAGCTATCTTCATCCGCCCCATGACCCTGACAGACGTAGAGGAAGTGGCAGCTTTAGATCAACTGGCATTTGATCCAGCATGGGTTATCTCTCGCGATTCGCTCGAAAGGGTTTTCTTGCAATCAGATTACGCAAATGTGGCAGAACTCGACAACAAGATTATCGGATACGAGCTTTCAAGCGCAAATCATCTTTCAGCACATCTCGTTCGGCTGGCGGTGCACCCTGATCAGACGCGCGCAAAAATTGGCGCGAGTCTCGTTGAGCATATGCTTACATATTTCACCCATCAGGGGATCTGGAATATTACTGTAAATACCCAAAATACCAATCAAGCTTCGTTGGCGCTTTATAAAAAAATGGGTTTTCAACAAACTCAAGAGCAATTCCCTGTTTTCTACCTCTCAATTTGAATTTTTTACCAATGCCAATACTGGACAATATTACTCACATATGAGACAATCGAACCAATTAACTGGAGGAGTAATGGGAAAACGAGAAAGCGTACATAAAAATCGCAACCAGAAAAAAACAAACAAGAACCTGACCATTATTATTATAATTGCCGCACTCGTTGTGGTAGTCATCAGCATGATTATCCTGACCCAAAATAAAGCTGTTGGCGAAATAAAGATCCCCGAAAGGTTTGTCACCGCCGAAAGAAACGGTTTATCTCTTGGCAACCCAAACGCTTCGGTTCAAGTCATTGAGTTTGCTGATTTTCAATGCCCCGCCTGCGTTAGTTACTGGAGCAGTTACGAACCAACAATTATTGCACAATACGTAGATACCGGTAAAATCCTTTATACGGCCTCTCCTTTTTCATTTTTAGGCACAGGTCAGAAATGGGATGAATCACGAAAATCTGCCGAAGCCGCCTATTGTGCGAATGACCAGAACAAGTTCTGGGAATATCGTGATTTCCTCTTCACCAATCACAACGGAGAAAACCAAGGCGCATTTTCCAAAGAAAGGTTGATTGCCTTCGCTAAAGCGCTGGGTTTGGATGAGCCGCAATTTACAGAATGTCTGTCTTCAGGAAAATACAGCGAGCAGGTTGAGAAAGACAACCAGTTTGCCCAAGAAATGGGAGCAACCTTCACCCCTTCATTCCTCATTGACGGCAAAATTGTAAATGCCAATGAGCTTGTTCAGGCGATAGAGAATAGCCTGGCTAACTGATCTTTACAGAGCCAACCAATCAAAAAACCTCAGTCGAAAAAAACTGGGGTTTTATTTTATTAACGATAGAAAATACACCAAAAGCGGTGCGATTAGCAAGGCAGGTAGAAAGTTCCCGGTACGTATCTTCTTTATTTCCAGAATATTGCTGATAGCCAACCCTGCGAGTATCACCCCGCCTGTCGCACTCAATTCATTCATCATGGCAGCCGTTGAAATGGATTGCACCTGCTGCGCCAATAAAGTAATGGTCCCTTGATAGATGAACACCGGGAAGGCAGAAAAGACCACCCCAACCCCAAAACTGGAGGCAAACGCCATGGCTGTGAAACCATCAATGATTGACTTTACAAGCAGCGTATTGTAATCTCCGGTAAGTCCATCTTGGATTGACCCCAGGATCGCCATCGGTCCAATACAAAAAAGCAACGTAGCGGTTAAGAAGCCTTTAATAAACCTGGTAGAGTTTTCAGACTTGTTCGCATGATTAATCCAGGCATCAAGCTTCACGCCCAAGTGGGTTAAGCCTTCTTCGATCCGCCACCACTCTCCTAATAAAATTCCGATTAATAGGCTTCCCAGAACAATTAAGGCATTTTCTGTTTTGATAAACAATGAAATTGCATATCCCAACATGAAAAGCCCCAGACCATTCACAATTGTTTGCCTGAGCTTTTCTGGTAAATGGGAGCCAAGAAGCAATCCCAGCAAGCCGCCAATCACAATGGCAAAAAAGTTGATAATCGTGCCAATCAAGCAGGGTTTTCCTTTGACATCGTTGGTTTTTTAGCGGCTTCTTTCTGTATGAGATCAAGTTCCATAATGAACAGTAAAGAAGATAAGCGGTTGATATACCGCAAAAGCTGTTCATTTTTTAATTCCCCATGGGTATGAAGCTCAACAATGCGCCTCTCTGCCCGCCGTGCAATCGTTCTTGCAAATGCCATAAAAGCACTAGCAGGGGTCTCGCCCGGGATAATAAAACCTTGCGGAACTTCAACCTCCAGGCTGATGCGATCAATTTCAGTTTCCAGGTCATTAACCAATTCCGCGGTGATTCGTACGAATTTATCGGCATTTTCAGGGGATGCAGCGACCTCAGACATGAGGTAATACAATTTTCGTTGCAGTTCGATGATTTTTTGCTGGTAAGTTTCTTGCTGCAGGTGGCTTCTCGCCAAGCCCAACACCGCAGACAATTCATCCAAAGCACCAAGCGCTTCCATGCGTAGGTCGAATTTAGTTACTCTTTCCTTACCCAATAAACTCGTGGTGCCATCATCGCCGGTCCTTGTGTAATATTTGGTCATTTCAAATCACTTTCCCATAACATAGAGGTAGCCAAACTTTTCAGGCGTGAACTTCTCCTGCAGACCCACATCCCAAACAAAACCCCCAGGAACCAATTTAGTTTCAAGTGCCTTGTCTAAACCGTTTAGCCTGGTTAGAAGTGCTGATTCAACAGGGTTTGTTGCGGCCTGTAAGAGTAAAGCCACCTTTACTCTAACGCTGATGCTGGTAGCGTAAGAAGCATCAATTTTGCCATACTCAATCAAATCTTCAACCAAACCGGCATATTGATTAATCCGGATCGGCAGTTCACTTTCAATTCGTCTTTCCCACCTGATGCGGTGGGCATTGATCGTCGTATTGATGTCGTTCAACGCTTTACGCACCGGTCCTTCAATGAGATCACCCAGCCGGAATTGGGCAAACATAAAATTCGCCGGAGATAAGGGCATTACCTCGCCGCGCATAGGCCAAATTACCACTGAAGAGTCAAGGTATTGTTTCAGTTCATCCGCAGCAGCAAGAATAAAGCGCAAATCATCTTCCCAGCCTTGATATTGAGAGGCCATATCAATTTTCTGCAGAATCTTCTTCAGTATCCTGTTGATTATGACTGGTTGTGAGATACCATTCAGTGATGGTCATTAAGCGATCGCTGGTATCAAATAGCGGACCCATAGTTACGCCAAGAATTTGTTCAGAGACACCATAGTTGTGAACCGGGAAGTACAATGGCAGCGCAGGCAGCTCTTCTGCAAAAATCGCCTGGAAGTTGTGATACAAGCGGGTACGTTCAGCCAGGTCGGTTGTTACGCGCGCCTGCTCAATAGAGTCGCTGGCAAGCCGGTTATTCCATTGAGAGTAGTTTTGGCCGCTCTCAGCTTGTCCCAAATCCCAGAAGGGGTAAGGGTCAGGATCTGGCGTACGACTGAGGTTCAAATCTACCAAGGCAGCCTGATAGGCTCTGGTTTCGAGCTTCTGAGCGACAAAAACATCAGGTGTAACTGCTTCAAGCGTCACATCGATATTTAGATCTGCCCAATCTTCTGCAATCATCTGTGCAATCGCCTGATGTAAGTCATCATCAGGGTAAGAGAGCACAAACGATAGTTTAACACCCTGATCATTTTCGCGAACAGGGTTATCCTCACCAACCACAAGGTAGCCAGCATCTTTCAGCATTTCAGCTGCTAATTGAGGATCAAATTTCACGGGTTGAATTGTGTCGTTATAAGCCCACGTGCCCGGGAAAATTACCCCATTGGCAACAATCGCCTGTCCATTGAACTGATTTGCCACAATTGCATTTCGATTAATTCCAAGCAATAATGCGTTTCGAATATCAGCTTCTTGGAAGAATGGCACGGTGGTTTCTTTTAGGTTGAGTAAAACCAGGCTCACCTGGGGCAATCTGCCGGTAAAAACGTTCAAGCTGTCATCCAAGAGCGCTGTCTCAATCAGAGAGGGCGGAATCTCACCTATCCCCTGAACCAATCCCTGCTGATAAGCCTGAAAAGCACTGTTGGAATCAGGATAGAATCTGAATATAACTTCCTGGAGAAAAGGTTTTTCCCCAGCATAACCATCAAAGGCAACCAATCGGATTCCGCTTACGAATGAATCAGTTAACAAGAGTTCATTAAAGCGATATGGACCACTGCCAACTGGTTCCAAATTGAGAGGTGATTCTGCAATCTCCTCAATACTCATCCCCTCAAAGAGATGCTGCGGAACCAGACCAAAAGTAAGATAATCCATGAATGGCGCATAAGGTTCAGGTAGAATTATCTGCATATTCAAATCATCAAATAAATTAACTTCCACCGCAGCCCACAGATTTTTAACATCTTCCGCGATGAACTCGCCGCCATTCTGAATCAGATTTATTGTGAACAGAACATCTTCAGTGGTAAGCGGTTGCCCATCGTGCCAAACCATATCTGGTTTTAGTTTGATGTTGTAAAGCACGCCATCTTTTGAGACACCCACCGATTCAGCCAGGTCTGGCTGAGGGATTCCGCGTGAATCAAATTTCACGATCCCTGAAAAAAGAAGCCTGTTGATATCTCGGTCTACGTTGTTCGCGCTATCCAACAGAGGGTTTAGGCGCTGAATATTTCCGACCAGTGCTTCTGTGTAGACACCGCCTTGGACTGGTTGAGGCATTGTTTCTTCACCCAACCCGCCGCGCCTTTCTATGATGAGGAGAATCCCCACCACCAGGCCAGTGAGAAAGAGTACAAGTAATTGCCAACGATACTTTTTCATAATGTTTTATCAAAAAGGGCGACGCCTTTTTCAAGGTTTGTCGCCTCGAATTTACCGATAGGGAATGAAAACTGCCCGGTAAAAATCAATACTGCAAAAGAACAGCAGTAAACGTCAGGATAAAAAACAAGCCACTGAGAACAATCGTTACCCAGAACATCGTCTTCTCAATGCCTCTACGCGCGCTAAAAACACCGCCGCTATCTTGCCCGGTTAATCCACCCATCCCGATACCCTTGTTCTGCAAGACGACACTGGTAATTAATGCTATCGAAGTTATAATTAGCGCTATGTCAATATATAGTTCCACTCTAAGCCTCCTGAATTTACAAACAAAGAAGATTATACCGTTCATTTTGAAAAAACGTCAACCTAATGTACGAGATTAAATGCAACCTTCATATCCATTCACATTATTCGGATGGTACCGGAAGTTTCAAAGCGATCGCGGAAGAAGCTCTCCTTGCCGGGGTGGATGTAATTATCCTCACTGATCACAATGTGCTGGTAAAAGAAGTTGAACAAGTTTACGAAAAAAACGGAAAGCGGTTGTTGTTATTGACTGGTGAAGAAGTCCACAACCAGGGACGTTTTCCGCAGAAAAGCCATTTGTTAGTCATCGGTTCTGACACCGAAATGGCACAGTACGCTGCAGAACCACAAGTGTTGATAAATCAAGTACACCAGCACGGCGGGCTATCGTTTTTGGCACATCCTTTTGAAAACGACTTGCCGCAATTTAATGAAACTGCGATCACCTGGGAAGACTGGGATGTCACGGGGTATACCGGATTGGAAATTTGGAACGGCTTCAGCGAGTTGAAGACTGTTGCGCGATCGATGAAACAGGTCATCTTTTATGGATTCTTCCCTGAACTAATCCCCCATCAACCCGAACCCATGGCGCTTGCCCGGTGGGACCAACTTCTTGCCGCAGACCAGAGAGTAGTCGCGGTCGCCGGATCTGACGCCCATGCAATCGATTTTCACTTTGGGCCTTTTCATAAAGTGATTTTCCCTTACCGCTATCATTTCACTTCTATCAATAATCACCTGCTTTTACCAGAACCTTTATCAGGTAACCTAGAGCAAGATAGTCAGGCAGTTTATCAGGCATTAGGCAAAGGTTCAAATTTCATCTGCCTAGACAGCGCCGGCGACTCAACAGGGTTTAGCTTCAGTATAGAAAATGATGAGACCTGCGTCACCATGGGCGAGCAAATCACATTGAACCCCGGCGCAACTGTTCGAATCAGTCTGCCCGCCAAGGCTGACATTCGCCTGATCCACAACGGAGCGCTCCTCCAAGAAGAACAAGAAACCACTCACCTGGTAAAGACTATCGATAAACCAGGGGCTTACCGGGTTGAAGCCTATCGAAATTACCTCAACAAAAACAGGGGCTGGATTTTCAGCAATCCGATTTATGTGGAAAAGAAACCCAAGATCCCAATCGGCCATTTCATCTCCGGCGATGATTATGCATCCTCAGTATGATTTGAGGCGAATCAGAGTATATTTGCTCAAATTACCGCGGCTCAAAATAAACATGCCCTTCCGCGGAGGGCTCTTGAATGGTTATAATCAACAGTGATGAGCCAGTTAGATAAGATCGAAAAACACATCAGAAATCTCTTCGAAAAAACCCCCGGTTTATTTCTCGGGGCACAATCAGGGGATCAGTTAATTGTGCATTTAACCGATGCATTACAAGCGCTTTTCATGGAAAATAAACCACGCGAATATCTGCGTCCCTCCGCTGTGTTTACTGTCAACCCGTCCACGAGAGCGCTCTGGCAGGCACAACGTAGGTGGACAGATACCCTGGCTGATTTGCTCATCTCGACCGGTGCGGAATATGGGTCAACGATGCGCACCTACCCCGAAGTGCGAGTTAATGGCGACCCCAGCCTGAATGAGGATGAAATCGTAATAACCCTAACAGATAGCTTTAATCATCGCAATTCAGAAACTGGAATCGTTTCGCTTGGTCAAATTAGCGCAATCGATGAACCAACGCTAGTACCAGCGAATAACCCATCACTGATTCTTTATGGGGGCAGGATTATTGAACTTAATCAGTCTGTCATCAATATTGGTCGAAAAGCCTCCAATCACATCATCATCAGTGATCCCCGCGTTTCCCGCGTCCATGCTCAATTGAGAAGGATTAAAGAGGAATACATGGTATTTGATGTCGATTCAGCCGGCGGTACATTTATCAACTCAGAACGGATTCAAAGCCATGTGCTGCGTCCAGGCGATGTCATTTCTCTGGCAGGATATACAATGATTTTTACTACCGATCAACATCCAAGCGGAGAAACCCGTAAGGGCATCACCGCTGAGCTTAAAAGCACAAACGAAGAAGAGGAATAAACATGTTGGCAATCCTGATTCTCATCATTCGCATTGCACTGCTGCTCCTGCTTCTTTCCTTTTTCGGCTGGGTTATTTATACTCTGTGGAGAGAATTACTGTTCCAAAGTGAATCTATGGCAGCAAGAAAAATACCCTGGATTTCTTTTTCCAGTGAGGATGAAACCGTTGACTCGAATCAGATTTTTACCAAACCGGAACTATGGATTGGTCGCGACCCTGCCTGCGATGTACAGCTACTGGATGAGACGGTTTCAGGACAGCATGCACGATTGTGGTACCGCAACAAACAATGGTGGATCGAAGACCTGCTTTCAACCAATGGCACAATGCTGAATGACGAAAAAGTTGAGACTCCAACCATCTTGATCAATGAGGATGAAATCCGCATTGGTAAAGTACTCTTAATCGTGGAAATTCAAACACAAAATTGAGCATTTTAGGAGAAGTCATGAACGCTAAGCCCGTATTAGGAGTCATCGGAGGATCAGGCTTATACGATTTTCCGTCACTCGATAAAACCAGCACCTACAACCCTCAAACCCCATTCGGCTATCCAAGCGCGCCGGTTGTCATCGGTGAGTTGAACGGCAAGCCGGTAGCCTTCCTGGCCAGACATGGCATTGGCCACACAATTTCACCCACAGAGGTAAACTCGCGTGCAAATATCTACGCGTTGAAGATGCTCGGCGTTGAGCGCATCATCAGCATCAGTGCCTGCGGTTCATTGAGAGAAGACTTTGCGCCAGGTAATATCGTCATCCCCGACCAACTGTTTGACCATACACATCTACGGCCTCGCAGTTTTTTTAGCGATGGGCTTGTCGTACATGTCGGCAGCGCTGACCCCTTCTGCGCTGAACTTTCTACGTTGCTGCATCAGGCGGTATCTGCAGCAGCAGGCATCTCAGTTCACAAGGGCGGTGCTATGATCACCATCGAAGGGCCGCGGTTTTCAACCAAGGCAGAATCCAACATTTATCGTATGTGGGGACTCTCGCTGATCGGTATGACCACCTGCCCGGAAGCCTTTTTGGCACGCGAAGCTGAGATGTGCTACTCGGTTATGGCACACGTCACAGATTATGATGTTTGGCACCTCACCGAGGAAGGCGTGAGTGTGGAGATGGTGATGAAGACGCTCATGAAAAATACAGAAGTCGCCCAGCGCAGCATCACGACATTGGTAAACTCGCTCCCTGAAAAATCAGAATGTTCGTGCAACCATGCCCTCGAAAATGCGATCATTACGAATCGTGCTTCCATCAATAGTGAAACTGCGCAAAAGCTGAACCTGCTGATTGAAAAATATGTAAAGTGAACCGGATTTTTTCTGAAAAGCCCCTGACAAGCAGCTATATCCAGACCAGGTTAATGGGTCTGGCATTTGTGTTTGTATTCCTTTCCAGCGTTGTACTAACCTTCGCCCCGGCAATCAGGCTGAGAAGTTGGACGGCGGAGTATCGTTGGGAACATTGGGTCGGTTTTGCTACTTGGGCAATTGGCTACACCCTCCTGTTGCGGCAGGTTGGAAAAATGCTTCCGGAGCGCGACCCCTACTTGCTGCCGCTCATTGCGCTGCTCAATGGTTGGGGTTTATTGATGATTTACCGCCTCTCAACATCATTCGGCTTTCGGCAAACCATCTGGCTGGCGCTTGCCATTTTGGGCATGCTCTTGGCGCTAAAAATCAATGTAAAGCTGCTGGCTACACTCAGAAGGTACAAGTATGTATGGCTGGCGGCTGGGCTTTTGCTGACATTTTTGACCTTTTTTTTCGGCACCTACCCCGGAGGTGAAGGTCCGGCGCTATGGTTAAACCTTGGGCGCATCAATATACAACCATCGGAGTTATTGAAGCTTTTACTTATTGTGTATCTCGCCGCCTACCTTGCCGACAACTTTCAAGCACGTTTACGCTTCTCTCAGTTGTTAGCCCCGACGGTTATATTGATTTTGGCGGCTGTCATGGTATTGATAGCCCAACGAGACCTGGGCACTGCTACACTGTTCATCATCCTTTATACGATCGTAATGTACCTTGCCACCGGTAAAAGGCGCATTCTGCTTTTTAGCTTCTTATTTTTAACCGTCGCATTAATCGCCGGATATCTGCTATTTGATGTGATTCAATTACGTGTCGAAGCCTGGATAAATCCCTGGCTTGATCCCCGAAATCGTTCTTATCAAATCATCCAATCACTGATAGCAGTCGCCAATGGCGGTTTGTTCGGGCGCGGTTTAGGGCTTGGCAACCCGGGAGTCGTACCGGTTGCCCATTCTGATTTCATCTTTACTGCCCTGCTTGAAGAGTACGGTGTTGCGGGCGGTATGATACTTGTAGGGGTGTATTCACTTTTCACCATTCGAGGGCTAACAATTGCGCTTCGCGCCCCCAACCAATTTCAACGCTTCCTTGCTGCCGGGCTCACCACATACCTTGCCACGCAATCAATCCTCATCATGGGCGGAACGCTGCGCTTATTCCCCCTCACCGGTGTTACATTACCTTTCATCTCATATGGCGGCACTTCGCTGGTTGTTTCCATGGCTGCTTTGTTATTACTGCTGATCATCAGCAATCACATCGATGAAAACTCAGCCGCAATAGAAAGAACTGCGCCTTACAAACTGATTGGCAGTGTTTTCCTGGGCTGTTTTACTGCCATAGCCTTACTCAGTGTATATTGGAGCTTTGTTCGCGCAGATTCGTTGTTAGCACGCAGCGACAACCCGCGCCGCGCGATTTCTGACGTTTATGTTCATCGCGGTGATATCCTCGACCGAAACAATAACCCACTCGCCACCAATAACGGCAGTGCGGGAAGTTATGAACGAGTGCTTCTCTACCCTCCCCTAAGCTCAGTCATTGGTTACAGTAATCCAAACTACGGGCAAACCGGTATTGAGTCTCATCTCGATGGTATCTTGCGCGGCATCACCAATAACTCAGAATTCACCGTCATGTCTACGCGTCTGCTTTATGGTCAAGACCCGGTAGGCTATGACTTACGCTTAAGTCTTGACCTTCCGCTGCAGCAGACTGCAGACCAATTACTGGCGGAATCAGTTGGCGCAATCGTCGCAATTAATTCCAGCACTGGTGAAATTGTTATCATGGCGAGTTCTCCAACCTTTGATGCCAATCAATTGGAAGCAAATTGGGAAACCTGGAGGGTGGATGAAAGCGCTCCCCTCTTGAATCGGGCAACACAGGCGTTATATCCTCCTGGCACAATCACCTCTGGGAACATCCTTGCGCGTTATCTCTCCGAAAAACACCTGCCTGGCAGTCTGCCGGATATCACCTGGAACACATTGCCTGGGAGCGCTGGTTTTTGTGCCCTTCAGCCCACGAGTAATGCCGATTGGGGACAGCTTTTTTCTTCTGGCTGTTTTAAAGCGGTTTCTTTGGTCAGCCGTTCCACAACAATAAGAGAAATTATCGATCTCTACGAATCCACCGGATTATTTGATTCTGGCAGCTTACCCCTTGAGTCTGCAGAAGCCATCATCCCCCAAACTATCGAGAAGAATGACGATATATTTTCAGGCGCTTCTGGGATACTCGTTTCCCCAGTGCAGGTTGCGATTTCATTAACACCGCTTTCGAATGAGGGGCGATTGACCACACCTCAAATTGCTACCGCTTATTCTCCTGCCATAGACCAATGGAATCTCATCGACCAGGGCAGCAACCCTTCCACTATACCCAATTTTGACGCAGAAAGCGCTGCTACGCTGCTCATCAGCGGTGATTTTCCAGGATGGGAAATCGCTTCACACGCTTTCTATCAGGACGCCGATATTTCATGGTACGCCGCTGGCACTCCCTCAGATTGGCATGGCAGCCCAATCACCATCGTTGTCGCGCTCGAAAACAGCTCACCAAGTATAGCCCGCAGCATCGGCAGAGAACTTTTCTTCACTGCCACAGACAGCCTGGAAAGTAAATAAAAAAAGGCGGGTGATACCCGCCTTTTTTAAGATTAGTCCGTTTAAGCCGTCATCCGCAAGAAATGCCGTTTGCCTACTTGTAAAACGCCTTCTGAGGTTAATGTTTCAGCAGGGTTGTCAATCACGTTTCCTTCAAACCTCACCCCTTTTTGCTCAATCAACCTTCTGGCTTCACTCTTACTCTGGGCAAACCCAGCCGCAAGTAGAATTTCAACAATCGTTAGAGAAACATCTAATTTCTGCGTCGGAATTTCCTCAGGTATGTTCCCCTTTTGAAAAGTCTCGATAAAAGCCTGTTCGGCATTTGCGGCATCATCTGAACCATAAAAAGCCGCAGCGATCTCCCTGGCAAGGCGCATCTTTGCATCACGCGGATGAATACTTTCGTCCTTGACTCCCTGCTCAATTGCAGCAATTTGCGGCGGTGTCAGCGGCGTTACCAGCCTATAATACTGCGACATGGCGCTATCGGGAATGCTCATCACTTTGCCGTACATATCCACCGCATCAGTATTAATGGGAATATGATTGGATAAGGATTTGCTCATCTTCACCACACCATCTGTTCCCGGCAGAATCCCCAGAATCAGTGGGATATTCGGACGAGCGCCCATAAACTCCATGATCTTTCTGGCGCCAGTCATAATATTAAACAGCTGGTCAGTTCCGCCAACCTGCACGTCTGCCTGAAGCATATAGGCATCATAACCCTGCATGAGCGTGTAAAAGGTCTCGTGCAAGTAAACCGGGTCGCCTTTTTCCCAGCGGAGTTTAAAATTTTCCCGCGTTAAAAACTGCTGCAGCGTAAAATTTGATGCCAGCCTGATCACTTCAGAAAAACTCAAACCAGCAAGCCATTCAGCGTTATAGCGGATATGCGTTTTCCCTTCTTCCATAATGCGGAATGCCTGTTCTGCATACGTTCGGGCGTTATCCTCAACGGTATCCGTACTCAACTGAGGGCGAAGCACATCCTTATCAGACGGATCACCAATCAGTGAGGTGTAATTGCCGATCAAAAAAGTTACATCGTGTCCCAGTTCCTGAAACTGACGCAGCTTACGCATGGGAACAGTATGCCCTAAGTGTAAATCGGCTTTGGTCGGATCAAAGCCGCAATAAACACGCAAACTTCTACTTTCATTTTGGCATATTTGCAGCCGGTCTCGCAGTTCACCAGCCATTTTTTGTTTCAAAATTTCGTCGCCGTATTCGGTGCCCTGCATCAAATATTCGACTTGTTCATTGATATTCATCGCGGCCTCCTTTTTTGGAATTTGAGAATTTATTATACCAGTAGTGAATTGACGTGACAGAAGCCGTTTATAGAAGTTTGTATATTGCGAAGACTATTGGAGATTTTGTGTCTATGCGCATACTATGACTGCCCGATTCCTCATCAAACATCTACATGGAGAATACGCCTGCACAAACTCAGTGACAGCAATAATTTCTCGCAATCACAAAAATGTTAGCCGTTCATTTTCAGAATCGCGGATAACCATGCGTTAACTTTCAAAAGAGCCTGCCGTGTTCGGCAGGCATTATTTTTGAGCAATTATTAACTTAAAATACGGACTGGGATGTTTTTACCAACTCGTTGTCTTTCAGAAAGTCATGAGGTCATGCGCCAATACCACTTCACCGGTGAATGCGTTTTTCACTTGAGCGATTATCGTGTCTTGATCAACACGGTTTTCATAGTGGATCAATACCAACTTTCTTACTCCAGCCCCCATAGCGATTTCACCTGCCTGGCGTGGTGAAGTGTGCCCTTTCGCTTCGCCCGCTGCTTCTTGCATGAGGATATCCGCGCCTTGTGCAAGTTTGAGTACATTGTCGCAAGGTTCTGTATCGCAGGAGTAGGCCATAACCCTGCCGTCACTAAACGCAATGCGCAATCCGATGGTAGGCACCAGGTGTTTCACTGGCAGTGCACTGACAACACAATCTTCACCTCGTATAAAACCCTCATTTCCTGTGTCAGACAGTCTATTAAATCGAATGGGAAACATTCCTGCCCAATGCTGCCAGTCAAATACCTCTAAAAGAGCTCTGGCTTTCTCAAGCGTAATCTCTAAACCGTGAATGGTCAGCATCTGATCTCGCTTCTCCAGCCACATGTCCATCAGAAGCAGCGGCAGATTGCCCATATGATCTGCATGAGCGTGGGTCAGGATCAAATCGGTAATTTCAGTGATTGAACCGCCAGCTGCAGAAACGCGGGCAAACGGGCTATTGCCACAATCGACCATGATTTGTTTTTCGGAGCTTCTAATCAACAAATGCGCATTGTCCTGCCCAATTTTTGCAACCGCGTTCGCTGACCCGAGAATGATGATTTGGTTCATCGGTTTTTGCCTTAAGGTTAATTTGCTGCTTGCTTTTGTGATTGCGCCTTGTTTTTGGGTAAGTGGCGCAGCACCAGTGTGATCGCTGATACCAAGGCGATCACTGCCATCAAAGTTTGATTGCTATTGATACCCGCAATTGGCGAATTAACAATACGAATGAACTCCAAAAAGAATCTGCCGACCGGGTAAATGATCAAATAAATGAGGAAAACGTCTCCATTTTTCAGTTTTCCCTCAAAGCGTCTCGAAATCCACAACAGTAAGAACATGTTCAGCAGGTTCCAAACAGATTCATAAAGAAAAGTTGGGTGGTAGCGTTCGATATGCTCAAAACCAGGCAAGCGATGGGCTTCGTCAATTCTGATCGAAAATGGAAACGGCAGATTGGAAGGCAAACCATACACTTCCTGATTGAAGTAATTTCCCCATCTGCCAATCGCCTGCGCAAGAGCCAAACCGGGCGCAATCACATCAAGCAAAATTGAAAAATTCACTTTCTTTTTCCGGCAATAAATCCATAATGCTAAAACGCCTGCCATCACACCGCCCGGAATTCCCAGCCCGCCATTGCGAATATTGAGAATTTCAATCGGTCGGATGAAATACGGGTTCTGCCCATTGACCAGCAGCGTGGAATCAGGCGTTATCACATGCCAGAGTCTCGCGCCAATGATCCCGGCTATAAGAAGCCAGGGTAAAACATCCCAGATGATGTCTTTTTCAAGACCGCGTCGTTTGGCTTCTTTTGACGAAACCACCGCACCCAGCAATGCCCCTGTGATGATGAGGAGCGCGTAGAAGTAAATCTTAACTCCGAAGATCGTGATACCGTTAATCATACCAACACCTTTCCACGTTAATCGATTGTTATTCTTTAATATTTACAGCTTGTTTGCGTACAAACAAAATTCTTTGAATCGCTGTAACATTCGCAAGGATGGCGATGATCCATAAGCCAATAACCGGCTGTTGAATAATCAGGAAAAACACCATCACAATAATCCGCTCAACCCTGGTGAGGATGCCAGTTTTTGCTGTAAAACCCAGTGCTTCCGCGCGGGCTTTATTGTAAGAAACCATCACGCTGCCGATCGCCGCCACGAAGGCAAGAATACTGCCCATCATATGATCATTTATTGTGAAATGGATTAGCAATCCCAATAATACAAAAAGCTCTGCATACCGATCGATCACTGAATCGAAAAATGCGCCGAATTTACTCGGTTCTCCCAATTGACGCGCCATTGCTCCATCCACAACATCCAGCGGTGCACCCACAAGCAGCACCAACCCGCCAAATAGCATTCTGTTTGTGGCAACCAGAAAAGCCGCAACAGCAGCGAGTATTAAGCCGATGATTGTGATTGCGTTTGGCGTTAACCCAAGTTTTAAGAAGAATGCCGCAATTGGGTCAATTACCCCCTTGAAGGTTTTACGCAGGTACATTTCAAATGACCAGGCTTGTTTTTGAGTTTTATCTTCACTTTGATTTGTCATAGATCATCCCAGAACGAGTATGCAGTGATTTTACTATAAGCATCTTCAATTTAAGGAAATAGATGGGATTCCTTAATCATCATTTTCAGACTCATCGTCATCCAGTAATACTTCCCGCTCTTTACCACTCCCCACCGCTGGACCGACAACCCCCATCTCCTCTAATTCATCAATGATGCGCGCTGCTCTCGGGAATCCAACGTTCAATCGTCGCTGCAGCAGTGAAACCGAGGCCTTGCCGGAACCCTTAACTACGGAAATTGCCCGTTCCAACAATTGATCGGCATTTCTATCATCGCTGTTTTCCAACAGGTTTTCCCAGGGAGAGGGCTCCTGCGCCAGGGAAACCATGTTTTGCCAGTAATCGTTGATACTTTCAATTTCGTTATCGCTGACCATGACCCCTTGCATCCGCTTTAAGCCAGGGTTCGCGGGATTGAGAAACAGCATATCGCCTTTGCCAAGCAGGGTTTCTGCGCCATTGGCGTCAAGGATGACCCTTGAATCCACAGAAGTTGCCACAGCAAATGCGATCCGAGCGGGGAAGTTTGCCTTAATCAACCCGGTTACCACGT
>JAGOVY010000102.1 GCA_018060515.1 Anaerolineaceae bacterium
CCAAGGCTTCGGTTGTATCAATGGAGCTGATGACCACATCATAGCCTGTGTTGTAGAAGTCAGCGGCAACCTGTGTCGGATCGAGTGTTACACCTGGGATATTAAACCAGAAGCCGATCCAATTAACCTTGAACTCTAACGAGGCAGGATCATTTCCGCGGACATCAGACCAGCAGTGCTTTGCACCAAGGTAAGCGGCGGCAGCAAAACGGCGGGTCTCATCATTGATTAAGGGACCAAGAAAACCAATTTTGCCTGTCTGTGTGGTCAAAGCTGCTGCGCAGCCAGCCATCATCTTGCCGTATTCCATTTCTCCCATGATGTTTTTCATGTTAGGAAGGTTTTCGAAGTTCTTGCCTTCTTCCCACGAAGCATCACCAGACGCATGGATTACATAAACGTCGGGGTTATCTTGAGCAAATTTGATCGCGAAATCTTTCTGGTCATCTGAATTGAAGACGACCAATTTGGCGCCTTTTGCAACCATGTCAGCTGCCAATTCTGCAGGGGTCTGTGCATGAGAAGTTGAGCCAGTGTAAACATTTTCCAGGAAGATATACTCTACGCCTGGAACATTTTCCACTACATAGTCAAGTCCTTCCACATGAGCCTGGCTCCAACCAGCATCATTCGCCGGACCAATCAGAAGCATGCCAACGATAAATGGCTCTTCTGGTTCAACAGGTGCTTCTGTTGCGGCAGGTGCTTCGGTTGCTGCTGGCACCTCTGGGGCAACAGGGGGTTGTGTGGGTGCAGGTTGGCCGCATGCGCTGAGTGCCAGCGCTGCCACAATTACGATACTGAGGATGAAAAGCAATTTTTTCTGCAACATTTTCCTTCTCCTGAATATTTGCGAATTTAATTAATCAGACAACTTTTGGCATTTGCAATAGCAAAATTCCAACTCTAGTTCGCTGCGCCTCCTTTCACCAAACCCAATAGATTCTATTGATGTTTTGTGTCTTCAACTGTTAAACAGGGTAATTATTTAGTAATTGTACACGATGCTAAAATAATTATGCGATCATAAAGCAGAATTTACCTTAAAATTTTAAAGAGGCTTGGCAATTACACATTGCTAAGCCTCTTTCTCTATTTCTTAATGAAATTCAACCCTACCCACGCACGATCCTCGTGCCAGTTTCTCCGCGTAAGGCGCGCCCGATATTTTCCGGGTTGGTCACCAGCGCTTCTTTTCCGCCAGCTTCGAGGAAGTTGATGACTGCCTGGATTTTCGGTGCCATTGACCCTTTGGCGAAATGGACGCCTTCAGCAAGATAAGCTTTGGCTTCCGCCAGGGTCATTTGGTCGAGCCATTTTTGATCAGGTTTACCGAAGTTAATGGCAATTTTTTCAACCGCGGTTGAAATGATAAAAAGATCCGCGTTGATCAAATTGGCGAGCAGGCTGCTGGCGTAGTCTTTGTCAATCACCGCTGCAACGCCGACACAACCGCCTTTACCATCATCCACAACCGGGATGCCGCCGCCGCCGACGGTAATGACCACCACACTTGATTCCAGCAAGGCTTTCACCGGTTCGATTTCAACGACCTCTACAGGTAAAGGTGAGGCAACAACCCTGCGCCATCCTCTTCCTGCGTCTTCCACCACATTCCAACCCATTTCTGATTCGCGTTTTTTGGCTTCTTCTTCCTCCATAAAACCGCCGATCGGTTTGGTTGGGTTTTGGAAGGCTTTATCATTCTTATCAACTTTAACTTGTGTAATCACAGTTGCAACTGATTTTTTGATACCACGGCCCACCAGTTCATTTTGCAGACTCTGCTGCAGCCAATAACCAATTGATCCTTGCGTATTTGCACCACATGAGTCCAGCGGAACCTCGTGCATCCCCTCAACTTTTGCCGCAATTTCAGACCGGCGCAGAAGAAAGCCCACCTGTGGACCATTCCCATGACCAATCGCAACATCCCAACCAGCTTCGATCATATCAGCGATATGCTTCGAGGTTTCTGCCGCAGCCTTGTATTGATCTTCAACAGTTACCTTTTTGGGATCAAGAATAAGAGAATTACCGCCAACTGCAACTACTGCCAACTTTTTTGCCATTTTCATTCTTCCTTATGAATTTATTGTTTTGTTGATGGATCTGCTTATCCCATCGTTAATGCCATAACGGCTTGCTGAACGTACATTCGGTTTTCAGCTTCATCATACACCACTGATTGCTCTCCGTCCAACACCTCGTCAGTGACTTCGATATTTCTGTCAGCAGGGAGTGGGTGCATGTAGATTGCATCCGATTTTGCCAGCTTCATCCGTTTTTCATCTGTGATCCAGCTCTCGTACTTCTTAATGATCTTCGCGCCTTCTTGAGCATCGGGCGTGTGCACCATCGCACCCCATGATTTGGCATAAACTACATCTGCATCTTTAAAACCTTCGTCCATGTCATCAACAACTTCAAAGCCTACGCCATACTTGCTCGCCTGTTCCTGTGCCTGATCCATGATTTCGGGCATTAATTTGAACTCAGGCGGATGCGCCAGAACGATATCCATGCCAAAACGCGGCATTTGTAAGATGAGCGATTGGGGTACAGAGATCGGTTTCTGATAAGAAGCCGCATATGCCCATGAAACCACCATCTTCTTGCGGCGCAAGTCGCGCCCTTTCTTCTCGATGATCGTCATCAAGTCGGCCAGGCACTGGAAGGGGTGATAGACATCACATTGCATGTTGAGAACCGGCACACGTGAGGCTTTGGCAACCTCATTCAGGTAGCCGTTCCCCACTGCCCAATCGCAATGACGGATTGAAATACCATCAAAGTAGCGCCCGTAAATCTCGCCGATCTCTTTGGCGGTGTCGCCATGAGAAATTTGCGTGGTCGTGGATTCAACGAAAGCAGCGTGACCACCAAGGTGAGCCATGCCTGCCTCAAACGAACCGCGTGTGCGCGTGCTGCTGAAGAAAAATAGCATGGCAAGTGCTTTATTCACCAGGTATGGTGTTGGTTCGTTTAAAGCACGCTTTCGTTTGAGATCCATGGCAACTTCGAGAACGGTTTCCACTTCCTCCTTTGAAAAATCCAGATCCCCAATAAGATCTCGTCCATGTAAAAATGTCTGCATCATTTCTCCTTAATTCAATTATTTTTGTAATATTCGCGGAAGTCTTTCCGCAGCAACTTTTTTGTCACAAAATTTATAATGTACAAATCAAGCAGTATTCCATCTCCATCCATACCTTTTTTACTGGCTGCTTCACCTTGCCCATTCAGGCTACATCTGCAAACCTCATCACATTTCATCAAATTCAGGTTTTTATCTTAACGCTTATTGAGCATTTCATTGTTCGTGAATCAATCCTACAATGCCTTTGAAGTGGCCAGGTTCGTAGCCACATTACGAACAACATGAAAACGAAAATAGCCGGGTAAGAAATAACTCATTGAATAATCAATTATCTCACCAGCATCACTATATAGCCGAGCCGTGAAAAGTAACAGCACATCCCCTCGCTGAATTTGCAGCTTTCTGGCAATGACCGGTTCAGCCGCCACTGCTTGAATATCGGTAAAGGATTTTAGCAACCCGGGGGCGCCTCTTACGAGTAAGAAATCCAATACTGAACCAGTAAAACCGGATTGCAGCTCTTCTTCTGTGATCAAGCCGGGCGATAGAGTATCCACAAGGAAAGCCACCGGCCGTTGATCAGCAGAAATCACGCGGGAGATTTTGGTTAACCGGGTTTCTTCTTCAACTTGAAGCTTTTCTGCTATCTCGGAATCGGCGATGATTTCAGAAATCTCTAACTCACCCATTGAAACAGCCAATCCTATTCGATTCGCCTGTCTCTCCAAACTTTCCAGCACTTCAAGCCCTGTTTCGATTATGCGCGTCTGGGGCATTACAAAGGTCCCTACGCCTTGACGGCGCATGATTAATCCCTGAGTTTCAAACGTGCGCATCCCTTCGCGCAGCGTTGCCCGTGAAACTCCGAGCATATGCGCCAACGTGGGCTCTGATGGGAGTTTCTCACCGGGATTCGAATTCTGTATTAATTGAGCGAGTTCGCCGTGAAGTCGAATTGAAGGATGGAGCTTACCCTTTTTTTCTCGTAACTCATTTTGCTGCGCCAAATTTACACCTCAAACGAATTGTTCGGTTCGATAACCGGGATAAATTCAAATTTGTTTACATCAACCAAACCCAAATCGCTGATGCGCAAATCGGGTATCACCACCAACCCCAACAGGCTGAGCTGCATGTTCGGATTGTTTAATTGACATCCACAATCCTTGTAACCTTGCAGCAATGAAGCAGCTTCAGCAGCCACATGCGCCGCGCTGTTGATGGACATCAGCCCAGCAAACGGGAGAGTAATTTCACCCAAAATTTCACCATCTCTGACAATTACCTGCCCGCCGCCAATTACTCGCAGGCGGTTGGCAGCTATTGCCATTTGTTCTTCATCCGTTCCCACCACAATCATCTGATGGCTGTCATGCGCCACAGTGGTTGCCACAGCGCATGCTTTATTGAAACCGAATCCGTGAACTAAACCCACTTGCACTCTGCCAGTAGGACGATGCCGTTCTATCAACGCGACTTTGGCGATATCCTGAGCCAGGTCAGGGTGAAGATCTCCATATTCAGCCTTCATTTCCATCACAAGATGCCGGGTAGGCGCTTGATTTTCGATTATACCAATAACGTTCACTCTGACTTTGTCAGCCCCAGAAACTGGTAGTTTAAAATCGTTTGCATTCAATGATCTTGGAAAATGCACAGATTTTGTCGCCCATTCAGGATATTCTGGTTTAGGCAGGTCAACAATGATTTCACCTTCATGATAGGCAAGTTTTCCTTTGGCGATTACGGTTTCAACTTCAAAACTTTCCAGATCCTTAACCAAGACAACATCGCCAAACCTGCCGGGGGCGATCAGTCCCATCTCTCTTGAAACGCCAAAGTGCTCTGCGGTATTGATGGTTGCCATCTGGATTGCAGTCATCGGGTCAAGCCCCTGTTCAATCGCATGTCGGATGGCACGATCCATATGACCGTAATTTACCAAAGTTTCGGCATTAATATCATCTGCACACAGAGTGAACCCGCGGCTGGAAAGTCCAAGCTCGGTCACTGCGCGCACCTGGCTTGCAACATCATGCCAGGCGGAGCCATAACGCATCATTACCTTCATTCCCTGCCGCGCACGGGCAACCGCGTCTTCCAGGCGGGTACCCTCATGGTCATCCTGCGGTCCTCCGGCTACGTAGCCATGAAATTTTCTGCCTAAATCGAGAGAGGCATAATGTCCGCCAATTACCTTGCCCGCGGCGCGTGTCGCCATCATTTCTGCGTGAACCTTATCATCACCGCCATAAACGCCGGGAAAGTTCATCATTTCACCCAACCCGACAATGCCTGGCCAGGTCATGGCCTCGGTGACCTCGTGTGGGCCTAAAACTGCGCCAGGGGATTCAAACCCAGGCGCTGAGGGGACGCAGGAGGGCATTTGTACAAAAACGTGGATGGGCTGCATCGCAGCATCATCAACCATCAAACGCACACCACGCAGCCCAAACACATTCGCAATTTCATGCGGGTCAACAAACAAGCCTGTTGTGCCATGCGGAATTACCGCGCGAGTAAATTCGGTTACGGTGACCATGCCCGATTCGATATGCACATGTCCATCGAGCAAGCCGGGCACCATATACTGCCCCTGCGCATCAATTACCACTGTCTTCTTGCCGATGGTGTGGTCGGCATTCTCTCCCACATAAGCGATACGTTTACTGCGAATTGCGATATCAATATTGGGAATGATTTCTCCCGTCTGTACACAAACCCATTGCCCATTCTTGATTAACATGTGTGCCGGCAACCGCCCCATGGCACAATCAACCAGTTCACGTGCATTTTGCAGCCAGAAAGAATCCATTCCCATAAGTTACCCCTTACCCTTCATAAAGTTTGGCGGCGGCAAGATTGTGCCGCCTGATGTGGGCATCAAGGTCAAGCCCTGTCAGATGGTTGTCTTTAACCACTGCTTTACCATGAACATAATTAAAATCCACACCCCTGGGTTGGCACAAGATAACCGCAGCCACAGGGTCATGAAGTGCACCAGCATACTCGAGACGCTGAAGGTTTATCGCAACAAAATCTGCGCATTTCCCAGCCTCAAGCGAACCAATATCATTCCGCCCCAACACAGAAGCGCCGCCGCGCGTTGCTAACTCAAGCGCCTGCCTAACTGACAGCAACTCGCCTGAGGTGGAAGATAATGAAGCCCCTTGCAAGCCTGAATTCAATCGTGCCAGCAGCAAAGCCATCCGTACCTCTGCCAGCATGTGAGAACCATCATTACTGGCTGATCCATCCACTCCCAAGCCCGTCTTAACTCCAACTCTCATGAACTTCGCCAGAGGAGCAATCCCTGAACCCAGTCGCATATTCGAGGATGGGCAGTGTGCCACGCCGCAGCCTTCCCTGGCGTAGACGCCAATTTCATCATCATTGACATGTACCGAATGAGCAAACCACACATCTTCACCCACCCAATCCACCGATTGCATATAAGCCACCGGACGATAACCAAATTGGTGCAGGCAAAACTCTTGTTCGTCTTCTGTTTCAGCCAGATGCGTGTGGAGATGAACCCCATACTGCCTCGCCAGCGCTGCGCTTTGTTTCATCAGGCTGCCGGTAACGCTGAATGGTGAACACGGCGCCAGCACGATGCGCGTCATGGCGCCAGGCGCAGGGTCATGGTACTTGTGAATCAACCTTTCGCTATCAGCCAGAATATGATCTTCACGATCTACTACGCTATCTGGTGGAAGGCCGCCCTGGCTTTCTCCCAGGCTCATAGACCCGCGTGAGGCATGCAGGCGGATGCCTATTTCTTTGGCAGCCTCTATTTCATCATCAAGTTTCGACCCATTGGGGAAAAGATAAAGATGATCAGATGCGGTTGTGCAGCCAGAAAGCGCCAACTCACTTAATGCGGTTTGCGTCGAAATTCGGATGTCTTCCGGTGTCATTTTCGCCCAAATCGGGTAAAGCGTCTTTAACCAGGTAAACAGGTTGGCGTTTTGAGCCGCAGGGATGGCGCGTGTAAGTGTTTGGTAAAAGTGATGGTGGGTGTTAACCAAACCGGGCATTACCAAGTGCCCTTCGAGGTTCAGTACCTCATCCGCAGCAGCTGGCAATTGGCTGGTCGGAGCAACCTGCTCAATGAAACCATCTCGAATAAAAAGACCACCATCGGGAATTTCCCTACGGTGGTCATCCATCGTGACAAGAATTTGCGCTTTTTTTACAAGAAGTGTGCCCATATATCACTCACTTGAACTTTTTTTGGAATTGTGCGGACAATTCTTTCATTACAAATGAGTGTAATGCGAAATTTATTTTAAGTCAATTGTCTGACAATAACGTAAGGTTCTAATCTTGCAGGTAACTCGCCCTGAGCGTGTTTTTTAACAGCATCGCGATAGTCAATGGGCCGACACCGCCTGGAACAGGGGTAATAGCCCTGGCG
>JAGOVY010000103.1 GCA_018060515.1 Anaerolineaceae bacterium
TTGTTCATTTCGGTATCAAGAAAGAAGAAGCACTGGCACAGGCCTCTACTCTCTTTCAGCGGGTTGGCGTTCCGGCAGATTTCATCAACCGTTATGCCTTTGAACTGAGTGGCGGCATGCGGCAGCGCGTTGCCCTTGCAATGTCACTGGCAACCTCCCCAGACGTCATCATTCTTGACGAACCCACTTCTGCGCTTGATGTTCTGACGCAGTCGAATATCTTCAATCTTCTGAAGAGCATCAAACAAGGCACAAACGCAAGCTTTATTCTGATTACCCATGATATTGCAACATCAAGTGAACTTGCAGATATCGTTGCAGTAATGTATGCCGGTCAGATTGTTGAGTTAAGCTCCGCAGAAGTATTCTTCAAAGAGCCCCATCACCCCTACTCCATCAAACTGATGGATAGCGTACCAAGGCTTCGCGGCAACACTCAGCCTGACTTTATTGTTGGAAGACCGCCCAGCCTGATTAACCCTCCTACTGGCTGCCGTTTCGCAGATCGCTGCCCCAAACGTTTTGCACGCTGCGTTGAAGAACCGCCTGTGTTCAATGTTGGCGAAAACCTGGTTAAATGCTGGCTTTACGAGAAATGAGAGAATTGAATGAGCATATCTGAACACACACAAACCACTCCTGCGTCAGTTTCTGCAGGTTCAAGTTCTCAAACTCCGCTTCTTTCGGTACAGAATCTGCGTGTATGGTTCGAATTGAGAAAATTCGGCTTTGCAAAAATCGGTAACGTCCATGCGGTTGATGATGTCAGTTTTGATTTAGGAGTCGGCGAATCAATTGCGATAGTTGGCGAAAGCGGTTGTGGAAAATCCAGCTTGATGAAAACCATTCTTGGTATCAATAAACCCACTGCCGGAAAACTCTTTTTTGATAACTCCGATCTCGGAACGTTGAAAGAGTCTGAGTTGAAAGAATACCGATCCAAATTAGGGTTTATTCAACAAGATCCTTACGGAGCACTGCCTCCTTTCTTAAGTGTACAGGCAATTCTGGAAGAACCCCTGATCATCAATGGCGTTAAAAACAAACAAGAACGCACTGACAGAGTAATCAAGGTGCTTGAAGAAGTTAAAATGACCCCGGTCAACGACTTTCTTTCCAAGTTCCCTCATATGCTCAGCGGCGGGCAGCAGCAGCGCATCGTTATCGCCCGTGCAATGATCATGAACCCCAAGCTGCTCGTGGCTGATGAACCAGTATCTATGTTAGATGCGTCAGTTCGGGTCGAAGTCTTGAAACTGCTGCGCAACCTTCAGGAAACCCATCATCTTGCTGTCATTTATGTTACCCACGACCTCTCAACGGTCCGCTATTTCTCAGAACGGATTTTTGTGATGTACGCCGGTCAGGTGATTGAAAAAGGGCAGGTTGATAAACTTGTCAATAACCCCCTTCACCCCTATTCGTTCGCACTTCTACAAGCCACTTCAGACCCCGATGCCAATAATGCCAAGGTCATGAAAGAAATCCCCGCAGGCGAACCGCCAAGCCTGGTGAAACCGCCTTCAGGCTGCCACTTCCACCCGCGCTGCCCGAAAATCATTAAAGGGCTTTGTGATGTCGAAGAACCGCCTGAATTTAACCCTGAGCCTGGGCAATACGTCTCTTGCTGGCTATACAAATGATCTTTGAAAAAATTGAACCGCGTAAAGTTTTCTGGATTGCCGCGATTTTAATGCTCGTCGGTACCTTATTACCATTTGTAATGGTGCTGGGCTTTTTGGAAAACTTTATGTACCAATTCCCGAAATTATATTTTCTGCTCAACATCTTCGCATTTATCTGTCAGATGAGTGGTTTTATTTTGGGGATTATTGCTGCACTTTTTTATGTAAAGATCAATCGTAAACGTTAAACTGCTTGATTTACAGCTATCAAACAGGCGCCCTCACAGCGCCTGTTTTTGTTGGTGAACTTTTACCCCTTATTTAACGTTTATAATATAAGAAAACAACGTAAAGGTTATTAATGGAAAATTTCGGTAGTATCGCGTTAAACATCCTCATTTTCATCCTCGCTTTCGGCGCGTTGGTTCTTATCCATGAACTCGGTCATTTTTTTGCCGCCCGCTTAAGTAAGATTGAGGTTGAAGAGTTCGGACTGGGATATCCTCCAAAAATGGTTCGCCTTTTCCGCGCAGGCGGTACGGATTTCACACTGAACTGGATTCCATTCGGCGGCTTTTGCCGTATGAAGGGAGAAAACGGTGAAATTGCTGAACCAGGCAGCTTCCTGGCGGCTAAACCGTTCCACCGACTGCTTACACTACTCGGCGGTCCAGTGATGAATCTTCTAATTGGCATGTTCCTCATCGCCTTCCTTTTCACACGTATCGGCTCACCAGATTACAGCTCCGTAATGGTTGCAGGTATTTCCTCAGGCACCCCTGCTGATATTTCCGGCATGGCAGAGGGCGATGTCATCCGCTCTATCAACGGTGTAGAGATTGACAGCATGGAATCACTTTCAACGCAGATAAACGCTCAACTTGGCGAAGAGCTCTCAATCGTCATGATTCGCGGCAATGAAGAAATCACTTTATCGGTGACCCCACGCGAACAATGGCCCGAAAACCAGGGACCATTGGGGATTACGATTACGAACCCTTCCCGCCAGGTATCATTCATAGAGGCCATTCCCAAAGCCTTCGTCGCCACGCTTGACCAAGGTTACCAGCTGTTGATGCTGCCTGCCAGATTAATCAGCGGTCAAATAGCGGCTGCTGACGCACGCATGGTAAGTGTTAAAGGCATTTATGATATTTACACCCAGGTACAAACTGTTGATAAAGAAGAATCCGCTAAAAACCCTGAAATGGCAGGACTGAACACACTCTATTTCTTTGCAGTCATTTCAATCGCACTGGGGTTCACCAACCTGCTGCCCATCCCTGCGCTTGATGGCGGTAGAATTCTATTCTTGCTGCCAGAGCTGCTCTTTAAAAAAAGGGTTCCGCCTGAATTTGAGGGCAAGGTGCACATGGTTTTTTACGCAATACTGGTGACACTGATGGTCGTGCTTGTGATCAACGACATCCTTAATCCAATTGTCCTGCCGCGGTAGAACGAGGTAATACTATGCCCGATACGATCGAAATACCTCAATTTTCTGAATCTCTTGAAGCCCTTGCAGATATAAATACTCCCTTTCCAGCCCGTTTATTACGCGGTTTTTCTGATCTTACGCCCAGATACCTCAAAGAGATGTCACTCGTCTGGCAAACACTTCCTTTTCAACGAAAAATCGACTTCCTTGAGGATTTAGAATCAGTGCTGGACACTGACACGCTTGTAAACTTCGATGAACTCGCCCGCTTCGTATTGCAAGACGCCGATCCGGCAGTTCGCATTTTGGCTTTACGGTTACTCTGGGAATGTGAAACCCCTTCGATCATCACCGAGTTGGTTAGAATTCTTGCCCAAGATGAGGACGAAACCACTCGCGCCACTACTGCTTCATTGCTCGGAAAATTCGTTTTGTTGGGTGAATACGATGCACTCAACACCTCGAATAAGAATCTGGTTATTTCTGCCCTACTCGCTGTACTGACGGGCAACGAGAAACCCTTGGTTCAGCAAAGATCGTTGGAGTCACTCGGTTACTCGAGCCATCCCTCCGTCCCCGATCTGATTCAGCAGGCGCTGCAGTCTCCTGACAACCTCTGGGTTGCAGCCGCACTTTGCGCAATTGGCCGCTCAGCAGATGACGCCTGGGCGCCGCAAGTTGAGCAAATGCTCAACTCAGCGGATGCTGAAGTTCAATTCGAAGCGATCCGCGCCGCGGGCGAATTGGAGCTTACCAGTGCTCGCGAATCGCTGCTTAACCTTCTTGACAATGAAATTGAAGATGAGGAAATCAAACTCTCCATAATTTGGTCACTTTCACAGATTGGAGGCGATGACATCAAAGAAAAACTGACTGAACTTCTGGAAGATGCCTCCAGCGAAAACGAAAGCGAGTGGATTGAAAAAGCGATTGAAAACCTGGAACTTTCAGTTTCAGGGAGTATGAACCTGTTCGATTACTCGCCAGATGATTATGATGAAGACCTTGATGAAGATGATTTTGGTGAAGATGTGGATGACCTTGAGGACGATGACGAAGAATACCTCGATGAAGAAATCGGCGACATGGATGACGACGAGTAGATTTTGTCTTTACTGAATCATGTTTCACCAATTTTCACAAATCACTCATAATAATCACTGACCAAGATTCGTAGATAATGACAGAAACCAAGTGTGTACACATCATCGCATCAGGTTTGGTTCAAGGCGTTGGCTTTCGATACTATGTAAAACAACAAGCCGATGTGTTGAACCTCAATGGCTGGGTACGTAATCGCTATGATGATACAGTTGAGATTCTTGCCCAGGGGGATGCGCTGCACCTGATGGATTTGGTCTCTCGGGTACGTACAGGACCTTCACGCGCACAAGTCACGAACCTTGATGTTGAATGGTCTGAACCGAGTGTTAAGTTTACGAAGTTCTCAATTGCTCCCACAGATTAACAAGTCAGGCGTAATCCCCATCAGCGTTACTCAATTTCACCAGCCATCAGGCGTGCTTTCTTCCATGGCGGCAGATCAGATTCTTCAGCCAGAATATTTTTCAATTCAATGATGCGGTCTCGGATCACCGCTGCCTGTTCAAATTGCAATTCAGTGGCAGCCTGTTTCATCTCTTTTTCCAACTCGACGATTAAGCGCTTCAAATCATTAATGGGCATGCGCGGTTTATCCGCAGCCGTACGGTAATCTCCCCTTCCCTCGGCCGCCATTGCAGTCGCTGAAGACAATCGCTCTGTTAAATCATGAACCGCTTTCACCACAGTGTAAGGCTCAATCTTATGCGCGGTGTTGTAGTCCTTTTGCTTTTTTCTCCGGCGATTGGTCTCATCAATCGCTGTTTTCATCGCATCGGTTACTGTATCGGCATACATGATAACCTTCCCGTTCACATTTCGTGCTGCCCGTCCGATGGTTTGTATCAAAGCAGTTGCAGATCGCAAAAACCCCTGTTTATCAGCATCTAAAATCGCCACCATCGAAACTTCCGGTAAATCAAGTCCTTCGCGCAGTAGGTTGATGCCCACGATCACATCAAAAACTCCCATGCGTAAGTCACGTAAAATGCCTACACGCTCAAGCGTTTCAACTTCTGAATGCAAATAATTAACCTTCACGCCCAATTCAAGCAGGTAATCTGAAAGGTCTTCTGCCATACGCTTGGTGAGCGTCGTCACCAGCACACGTTCACCATTCTCAGTCCGCTTCTTAATTTCGCCGTATAGGTCATCCACCTGACCCTTGGTAGGCCGAACCTCAACTTCAGGATCCACCAACCCAGTCGGGCGAATGATCTGTTCCACTACCTGCTGGGCACGATTCAACTCAAATTCAGCCGGAGTGGCGGAGGTGTAGATGGTGTAACCCATCACCTTTTCAAACTCCTGAAAGGTCAATGGGCGGTTATCCAGTGCAGAAGGCAGCCTGAAACCGTATTCCACAAGCGTGGACTTCCGTGATTGATCGCCGTTGTACATCCCTCTGATTTGTGGAATCGTCATGTGCGACTCATCCAATACCAGCAGATAGTCCTTTGGAAGGTAGTCCATCAACGTCCAAGGCGCAGAACCGACCGGACGCTGGTCGAGGTGCCGCGAATAGTTTTCAATTCCCGAACAATAACCAACCTCCCGCAGCATCTCAAGATCATAGCGGCTGCGCTGCTCAATGCGCTGCGCTTCAAGCAGGCGGTTATTCGAGTTGAAATACTTGATTTGATCATCAAGTTCTTTCTCCACGTCTCCTAAGGCTTTCTTTAGTTTTTCCTCATTGGTGATGTAATGCTTTGCAGGGTAAATATCAATCACCGCAGGTTCCGAAACGATTTCGCCTGTCAGCGGATTGAAGGTGGAAATCTTTTCCACCTCATCACCAAAAAAGATGATTCGGTGTGCAATTCTCTCTTCATAAGCTGGAAAAACTTCAAGCGTATCTCCGCGTACTCTGAAAAGCCCAGGGCGCAACTCAAGGTCGTTGCGTTGGTATTGGCTTTCGATTAACAACCTGAGTAGAGCGTTTCTTCTGAAGATTTCACCAACCGCGAGATGAACGACTACTTTGCCATAGGATTCAGGATTGCCCAAACCATAAATGCAGGAAACTGAAGCCACGATGATCACATCTTTACGAGACATCAATGCCGTCGTTGCTGAAAGGCGCATCCGCTCGATCTCTTCGTTGATATCCGTCTCTTTTTCGATATATAGGTCATGGCGCGGAACATAAGCTTCGGGTTGGTAATAATCATAATAAGATACAAAGTACTCGACCGCATTTTCAGGAAAGAACTCGCGGAACTCGCTGTAGAGCTGCGCGGCAAGCGTTTTGTTGTGCGCCATCACCAGTGCCGGCATTTGCACCTGCTGGATGAGATTGGCAATCGTGAACGTTTTGCCTGTGCCTGTAGCTCCAAGCAGTACCTGATCTCGGAACCCTTTCTCGATGCCATTAACCAATTGATTGATCGCTTCGGGTTGATCACCGGTTGCCTGATAAGGTGCTTTTAATCGAAACTCCATCTCGTTTCCTTTTCTGTTGTGTCCGTTGTGATTATAGCACATCTGTTCGTCTACGATCAAATCCAATGCGTATCAGTGGTAAATATGGTTTCAGAATCGATTACTGGTTACGAATTATGCCCAGAACTGTAAGCAAGGTCTCTCGCCAGGAAGCATTATCCGCATCAAATTTCATCCAATAAGCGTTCTTACCTTCCCTCGTCTGATAGCCGATAGGAGGGAGGTTTCGCGCAACCATGCCTTCTGGCAGAGGTGAGAAACGCAGCACAATTTGCTCCGCTTCTATTCCTATCGATATTAAACCAACGGCGGCGGCCAATAGCTTTACCCGCAGCTGATAAAAGAGATCTTCAACTTCCTGCACTGGCTTGCCAAACCGATCCACAAACTCAATGTGTAAAGCATCCAGATCTGAAACTTCTGTGATATTTGCCATGCGCCGATACAACTGCAGCCGTAATGACTGGTCGGGAATGTAATTTACCGGAATGCCAACCGTAAGCGGCAGGTCTACGCTGACCGGTGTATAACTTGCTTGTAATGGGAACTCACCGCTTTCCGCGTTCGCAGTCGAGGTTTCTTTTTTGAGCTCTCTGACTGCCTGACTGAGCATTCTGGTGTACAAATGGAAGCCCACCGAAGCTATGTAGCCAGATTGTCTTGTGCCGAGCATTTCGCCTGCACCGCGCATTTCTAAATCGCGCATGGCAATTGAGTAACCGGCGCCAAGCTGCACATTCTCAGCAATTGTTTCCAGTCGTTCCTGCCCT
>JAGOVY010000028.1 GCA_018060515.1 Anaerolineaceae bacterium
TTTTTGAACCATCTGCCTCTCAACCGTTACGATGCCCATACATACGGCAGGCCAGATAAGTAGATAATTGCAATAACTATGCCACATTCAAATAAGGAGACAACATGAATGTTTATTTTTCTTGTTCAATCACCGGTGGTCGAGATGAAGAAGTTATTTATCAAGCCATTGTAAATGAAATGGAAGCTCTCGGACACACCGTGCCAACAGCTCACCTTTCTTCTTCGCAAGTAATGGATTTGGAAAAAATCGGTGATCCGGTTGAAATTTTCGAACGCGATATGGCATGGCTGCGGGCGTGCGATGCAGTTGTTGCCGAGGTCTCCTCACCCTCGCATGGTGTAGGTTATGAGATTGCATATGCGTTATCTTTAAAAAAACCTGTGCTTTGCTGTCACCTGATGCACAAGCCCATTTCAAAGATTATCAGCGGAAACACCACCCCTGGGTTGACGGTCGTTAATTACACACTTGTTGACGAAGTTCTCCTTCAGGTTCGCGCTTTTCTTGGAGCGGTTCCCGCGGCTCAAGCCTGAATTTTAGAGAAATATTAGCGTTATATTAGAGCTGCGAGGCGGGCTATTGACATTTCCATCAATCAAAGAATACAATTAAAAAATGGATTATAAGGACTATTACAAGGTTTTAGGTGTAGACCGAAAAGCCACCCCAGAAGAAATTAAGAAATCATTTCGCAAGCTTGCGATGAAGTATCATCCGGATCAAAATAAGGATAACAAGCAGGCGGAAGAGAAATTTAAAGAAATCAACGAAGCCTACGAAGTTTTGAGTGATCCCAAAAAACGCGCGCATTACGACCAGCTTGGCAGTTCATACCAACAATGGCAGCAAGGCGGGGGTAATCCGGGCAACTTCAACTGGAACGCTTGGGGTTCTACGCCCGGCAGTCGTACTCAACAGGTGAACCCGGAAGATTTCGGCGACGTTTTTGGCGGTTTCTCTGATTTCTTCAGGGTGATTTTTGGAGGTATGCCTGCAGCAAGCCAAGCCCAAACCCGCCGCTATGCCCCGCAGCAAAGCGCTCAGGTGCGCAGCCCGGCGAGTTACCAGCAAAAGGTACAAATCACACTTGAAGAGGCATATCATGGT
Source organism: Anaerolineaceae bacterium (assembly GCA_018060515.1). Lineage (GTDB taxonomy): Bacteria > Chloroflexota > Anaerolineae > Anaerolineales > Anaerolineaceae > UBA6107. Next base: position 1,111 of record JAGOVY010000028.1, read on the forward strand.
ACTCAACGCCTGATGCAAATTAATGATCGGCGGATTGAAGTTAAAATCCCCGCCGGCGCGCGCAACGGTACAAAAGTTCGCGTGGCAGGCGCCGGACCCGCCTCTGCTTACGGACAGAGTTCTGACATATATCTGGTGATCGAAATCTTGCCGCATGCACGCTACACCCTCAACGGCACCGATCTGACAACCGAAGTGAAAATCGACTACCTCACCGCTGTGTTAGGGGGAACAGTAACCGTGACGACACTTTCAGGTGATGTAGTGCTCACCATTCCGCCGGGTACCCAACCCGGGCAAAAATTCCGTCTCAGCGGCAGAGGGATGCCGCTGCTAAAATCTTCCCAAACTTTCGGCAATCTCTATGTTCAGATAAAGGTGGAATTACCAAAGAAGTTGACGGAAGAACAGCGTAAGCTGTTTGAGCAACTTCGTAAATCTTAAACAACTGAGGCACAACAAATTATGAAGAAGATTCTCACAGTCGTCATTGCAATGTTGACACTGGTCGTTTTAATGTCCTGTGTGCTTACACCAAATGTGGATTTTGATTTGGATTTACCGGAAAGTGTTGAAACTTTAATCCCAGTGATTCCCACAGAGAAACCCACGGCCGCCCCTCAGATAATCGTCAATGTTGAAGATATCGCCAATACTGACCTCATTCTCACCAACCTTTACACCCAGGTCAACCCCGGCATTGTCACAATCATCTCCTACACAGATCAAGGTGAAGGCAGCGGTTCGGGCTTTGTCTATGACCAATTAGGGCATATCATCACCAATTACCATGTGGTGGAAGGAGCTCAAACAGTTGAGGTGGATTTTGCCAGCGGGCGGAAAGTTTACGGCACTGTGATTGCCACCGATTTGGATTCTGATATCGCCGTAATCAAAGTGGATGTACCGGCGGATGAATTGTTTCCGCTTACCTTGGGCGATTCAGACGGGCTGCAGGTAGGGCAAATGGTGGTGGCAATTGGCAACCCATACCGCCTTACCAGCACCATGACGTTGGGAATTGTGAGTGCCAAAGGCCGCATCCTTGATTCAATGCGAGCCTCCACTGATGCTTCTTCTTACACTGCCGGCGACCTCATTCAAACTGACGCCGCCATCAATCCCGGCAACTCTGGCGGTCCGTTATTGAACCTTCAGGGAGAAGTTATCGGCATCAACCGCGCGATTCGCATATCCGGCACCACAGTTGAAGGCGAGGCAGTCAACAGCGGCATTGGCTATGCTGTTTCTATAAATATTGTCAAACGTGTTGTGCCCATTTTAATCAGTGAGGGCAAATACGATTACCCGCTGATTGGGATTTCAAGCTCTTCGACTGAGTTAACTCTAAGTCAATGGCAGCAGGTGAGTAACAGCGCCACCTCTGGCGTGTACGTCATCAGCGTCACCCCTAATGGGCCGGCAAGCCGTGCCGGCTTAATTGGCGGATCAAAACCGACTAACATCCAGGGGTTCTACAGCGGAGGTGACATCATCATCGCGGTAGATGATATCCCCGTCAAACTATACGGCGAACTCATCAGCTACATCTTTAAGAATAAATCGCCGGGAGATGTCATTCGATTAACGATTATCCGTAACGGCACTCAAATGGAGATTCCCCTCACACTCGGTTCTCGATAGAAGCTACTGCTTTTGAATCTCAATAAATATGAAGGAGGTTTCAATGTTCACAGAGACAAGTCTGCGGAAGATCAAAGACTTCAATGCCGATAGTCCGATTCTCACATTGTATTTGAATACGGAACCAAGCCGGGGCAATGCTGAAACTCATCGCCTTCGCCTGCGCAACATGCTAAAAGACATTCCTCTCAAACAAGATGCAGAAGCAATAGAGAAATTCTTAAGCCTGACCTATGATTGGACAGGCCGGTCGGTAGCTGTTTTTTCATGCGCCCCGGCAGGCTTTTTTCAGGCCATACCCATCGCTTTGCCCGTGAGGGATTTCATACAGATCGGTTCAAAAGCGGCGGTGGAACCGCTGGAAGATCTGCTGCAGGAGTTCAGTAATATGGGCGTAATTCTGGTGGATAAACAGGGTGGTCGCTTGTTCCATTTTCATCTTGGGGAACTGGTGGAACAACAGGGTGTAATGGGCGATCCGGTAAAGCACGTAAAAACTGGCGGAGCTTCTTCAGCGCATGGGCAGCGCGGCGGTACATTGGACAGCGGACGTACGATGCGCGAAACTGTTGACCGGAATCTGCGTGAAGTTGCCGATAATGCCACCCGGTTTTTTGAAAGCAGGCACATCCGCCGCATCTTGCTCGGCGGTACGGATGAAAACACCTCCCACTTCCGCCAATACTTGCCAAAATCACTGCAAAGTATCGTAGCGGGCACTCTTTCCATCAGCATGACAGCTTCCAACTCTGAGGTACTGCAAAAAGTGATCGGGCTTTCTCGTCAGAGCTAATCTCTTCATGAAAATAAACCACGGCTTTAGATCAAACGGAAGCCGTGGTTTTTATTAACAAGCAGTGTTCAGGAAAGATTCTTAGCCAGCATGAGCAGGTTGTTGAAGACTGTATCAAGCGCTGCGCGTGAAGTTGCGAAACCTTCTTCAGTGAGGTTGGAAAGGGCTTCGTCCAACCTGTCTGAGAACCCTGAAAGTACAGCTTCATCCAACCCCGAATCCTTCAGTGCAGCCAGATCAGCTTTGGCAAAGGTCAATGCCTGTCGCGCGGAGGGTGCATCTCCCTGTTCAATTGCCGCACGCGCAATGTTGACATTGGTAAGCATCTGATAGACCATGCTGAGCGTCTTGGCGTCTGACAATTCAACATTGAGTTCTCCGATGGTGACATTGGCTGCAGCAAGGTCATCCTGTGCGGTTACTAATTCCTCGCGCACCAAAACCAGATCATTCTCGATTTTGGTTTTATCGATGGTTAATTGGTTAATTTGTGTATTTAAGGTGGTGATTTCAGCGGAATTTGCATCCGCCGACAAAGCTGCGGCAGCATTCATCGGCCGTACCATGGTGAAATAGATTGTAGCCAGACCGCCAAGGAAGAACACCAGCGCCACTATTACCCACGGCAAAATCCTGTCCCACAGACTTTTCTTCGCCGTTGGAGAACGCAGCGGTTCGCGTTTTACCCCTGTGCCCGGAGGAGGTTGGGGAATGAACACCGGCTCCTTTTCCGGCAGCGATGCAGCTTCAATCTCAGGTTCTGGTTCGACTTCCAACACAGGGTGAACCTCTTCCACTACAGGTTCAACAATTGGTTCTACAATTGGTTCTTCCACAGGTTCGTGCACTTCAGGAATTTCCAGCGGTTTTTTATCCTTTTCAGGTACCATTTTTTCTTCCTTTCAAGCTGATTGATTATTCAATTATGGATAGTATATCACTTCAATAAATAAAAACTGACAGGTTGCATTCTGCCCCATTCAGGGTACCCTTTTCCATTGACATTAACATGAGGTTGAGCCAACTTGTTTTTCGTCAAGCGATATAAGACAAAGGGTTATAATCTTTCATATGAATTCCACAACTGAACCCGCCAATAATGAAAACCGCAGAATAGCCCGTGATGCGGGTACAGTGATGATCGCTATCCTTCTGGGACAGATTTTCAGCCTGTTGTCATCCATATTAATCACGCGGGCATTTGGTACAGGCGTTCAAAACGAAGCCTTTAACGCAGCCAACCGGCTGCCGGATATTCTTTATCAATTGATCGCCGGCGGAGCGTTAGCGTCTGCTTTTGTGCCGACCTTCACCTCACTGCTGCTGCATAAAAAGCAAACCCAAGCCTGGAAGCTGGCTTCTGCGATTGCCAATATCATCACACTCATCTTCATCGCGCTTGGTGTTGTGGTTATCATCTTTGCCCCATGGGTCGTGCGTCACATACTTGCGCCTGGTTTCACCGCTGACCCCGAGAAGTTTGCTTTAACCGTTGATTTGGTGCGCATCCAAATGGCAGCGCCTATCTTCTTTGGCGTGAGCGGATTGATGATGGGTATTCTTAATGCTCATCGCAGCTTCCTCTGGCCGGCGCTGGCGCCGATGATGTACTCCATCGGTAAAATTCTGGGAGTCTTGTTGCTGGCACCATCCATGGGAGTGCACGGTCTGGCAATAGGTGTGGTGGTTGGCGCGTTTTTCCACGGGCTGATTCAATTACCAGCGCTGTTAAAGCTGCCCGAGCGTAAATATACCCCCTCCTTAGGATTAAAGATGCCGGATGTGCGCGAGGTCGCCCGCTTGATGGGTCCGCGTGTATTAGGCGTCGCTTTCGTCCAGTTAAATTTTCTCGTCAACACCCGTTTGGCATCACTGCAGCCGCTTGGCAGTGTAACCGCCATCGCGGTCGGGTTTGCGCTGATGATGATTCCCGAGGCGGCTATCGCCCAGGCGCTTGCCATTGCCGCCCTGCCGGCTTTTTCTGAACAAGTGGCTTCTGGAAAGATCCCAGAAATGCGCGCTTCTCTCTCCACCCTGCTGCGTTGGGTGTTGTTCCTAGCTGTGCCGGCTTCGCTGGGCTTGATTTTATTGCGCGTTCCCCTGGTTACGGTAATCTATCAACGCGGGCAATTTGACAGCGCATCAACCCAATTGGTGGCATGGGCGCTGCTGTGGTATGCTGCCGGGTTGGTGGGACATTCGGTGGTTGAAATTGTTTCACGCGCCTTCTACGCGCTATACGACACCAAAACCCCTGTTTTGGTGGGCATCGGTGCCATGAGCCTGAATGTTGCGTTGAACTTTCTGCTGAGCGGCTTATTCCTGCGTTGGGGGTGGCAACCACACGGTGGCTTGGCGCTCGCCAATTCTATTGCCACCTTCCTCGAAATGCTCGTCTTGCTCTTCTTCATGCGCAAACGCCTGGGCGGTTTAGAAAACAAGCGGGTGATGAACGGCTTGCTTTCTGCACTTTTTGGCGGTGGTACGATGGCGCTTGCCCTTTGGGGGTGGCTGCAACTCACCAGCACCGCTTCAGCCTGGCTTAGCGCTTTGGGTGGTATTGCCGTGGGCGGAGTGGTTTACCTGGCTGTGCTGCTGTTGCTGCGTGTGCCTGAGCTTAAAACCGCCCTTTTGGGTATTAAAAGTAAGTTAATAAAAAGCATATAACCGGGAGTTACCTATGAAAAACAATTCGGGTCATGAATTTATGCTGAATACTCGCTACAATAATATCAGCCCCTCGCCGCAATACAGCGGCCTTGTCCCTCAGCCGCCGCTTGAGCTGCCCTTGCCCGCTGGCGAGGTTCTGATTCCTTTGCCGCCTCCGACTGATTTGACCATCCCTGCCATGGATTTAAGGGAAGCCATCGAAACTCGCCGCAGCATCCGCGCTTACAGCCTTGAGCAGCTTACACTCGTTGAGTTATCGTACCTGTTATGGGTGTCGCAGGGGGTCAGGCGCGTTTCCAAACGCCCTTCAACCGCGCGAAATGTGCCTTCAGCAGGCGCGCGCCACGCCTTCGAGACGATTTTGCTCGTCAACCGTGTGGAGGGGTTGACCCCCGGTTTATATCGCTACGCTGCTATTGAACATAGTTTATTGCACCTGAACGCCTCTGAAGATATCGCAGACCGTATTGCCTTGGAATGTCATGAACAAGCGCAAATTACCCGAAGCGCTGCCACCTTTATTTGGGCAGCGGTGGTGGAGCGCATGTTTTGGCGCTATGTTGAACGCGGCTACCGTTACCTTCACCTGGATGCCGGCCATGTATGCCAGAACCTGGCGCTGGCGGCCGAACAGTTGGGCTGCGGCGTTTGCCCCATCGCCGCCTTTGACGATGAAAAGCTCAACCACACCATGGGTTTGGACGGGGAGAACCAGTTCGTTATCTACCTGGCGTCATTAGGAAAGAAAACCACTCACGATTAAACATGGCGTGGTGGCATAGTCTTTGCGGTCTTTGTTAATCTATCTTTTCTATTTGGATATTTTCTCTGCCCACCAGCTCAGCCAATTTATGCACCATTTCGACAGAGGCACTGGTAGTATCGTTCGGGAAATCAACCAGGTTCTGGAACCCGCGTTCATACACCAGGAAGCAATAGCGATCACGGCCAGGATAGGCGTTAATCACCCCATGTGCCCGTTGTATGCGGCGAATGTCACGTTCTTTCTCACCACTGGCTCGAATCGTCACAGTTACCAGCCTGATTTTATTCCCATCATCCGTAGAAGCTGAATGCGGCGCCATGATTACCGGTGGTTTCACAACAAGCGGTTCATCAGGCTCATAGGCTTTACGCTCCGCAATCAAACCGTCTGAATTTAAGTTCGAGTTGTGCTGGAGCGTTTCCAGTGATTGCATTTCGGTGGTATTGAAATCATCGATTACATCCGGGTAAAATGTTGTCCAGGTTCTTTCCTCAGAGCTGCGCGGAGGTTCTTCGTACCCCTGGTTTTGTTCAGTGTAATGTTCAGTATCAATATCACTCTGCCAGGGAATCCCATCTGCCGAACTGTTGATGGTTTCAGTATTTGAAATAAAGTCATCCAGGCGAAGTGGTTTAATTGCATCCACCACAATTTTGGGTTCTGTACGCTGCAAGTCCAACTTTCCTTCTGCCAGAATCACAGCATCCACCTCAACAAGCGCGCCAAACTTCGCCCATGTCCGCGGAAAGATCACCAGTTCAACAGACCCGAGCACATCGTCTATCCTGGCAAAGGCCATCGTATCGCCTTTTTTTGTGACGGTCATGCGCACCTGGGTGACGATGCCCGCAACCTTCACCTTTTGACCCTCCCCGCCTTCTGCCAGTTCCACAGTAGTGTGGCTGGATTTCTGGCGGATGAGAGGTATATAGGGGGTTATTGGATGATCAGAAACGTAAAGCCCAAGGAGATTTTTTTCCCATTCAAGAATGGTGCGTCGGTCAAGCGGCATGGCCTGAGGAAGATGAATTTCTTCTTCAACGCCGATATCTCCGCCAAAAATACTCATCTGCCCGCATTCCGCTGCCTGGAAGTGGCTGCTGCTGAGCGCGACCATCGAATCCACCGCCTCCATAAGCGCGTGGCGCGGTCCAAACGAATCAAGTGCACCCACCATCACCAGGCACTCGAGATTGCGTTTGCCAACGCTGTGTAAATTAACGCGGCGGATGAGATCGTTCAGGTCTTTATACAACCCCTTTTTTCTCTCTTCAATGAGAACTTCAACCTGTGTCGCCCCAAGGTTTTTCACCGCCCCTAAGCCAAAGCGGATTGCAAAACGCTTGTTATCCAGATCTTCGATGCAGAAATCCCACTCGCTGCTATTTAGATCCGGCGGCAGTATTTCAATACCCAGCAAACGTGCATCGGCAATGTAGGTTGCCACCTTGGCGGTATCATCTTTCATAACAGAGAGCAGCGCGGTCATGTATTCCACGGGGTAATGCAGTTTAAGGTATGCGGTTTCAACCGCAATTACACCATAATCAGCCGCATGGCTTTTATTAAAGCCATAATTGGCAAATTCTTGCCAATCGCTGTAGATCTTCTGCGCCAGTTCAGTGGTGATGCCGTTATTCTCTGCTCCAGCAATGAACTTTTTCTGGTGCCGTTCAATTGAATCCTTGTTCTTCTTGGAAATTGCTTTACGCAGGTCATCAGATTCCACCGCCGTGTAGCCTGCCAACGCCATCGCCGCCATCATCAGCTGCTCCTGGTAGACAGGAACGCCGTAAGTATCTTTGAAGATTTTCTCCATGATGGGATGGTCATATGTAATTTCTTCTTCACCATGCATACGGCTGATGTATTTGGGGATAAACTGCATCGGCCCGGGGCGGAAGAGAGCGACCATGGCAATAATGTGAGAGAGATTGTTGGGCTTCATCTCTTTGATGTATCGCGTCATGCCGGTGCCTTCCAATTGGAACAATCCTATCGTATTGCCAGCACTGATAAACTCATAAGTTGCCGGGTCATCCAGTGGAATATTGTGCAGGTTGAACTCAAGATTGTGCCTTTCTTGAATCAAATCGCATGCCTTGTGGATGACCGTCAGGGTGGAAAGGCCGAGAAAATCGACTTTAAGTAAGCCGAGGGTTGTGATGTCATTCATCTCAAACTGGGTTACCGATTTAATCGGCAAGTCTTCAGAACTACCCGTTGGGCGATGCAGCGGCAGGTACTCAATGAGCGGAGCATCTGTGATTACAACACCCGCAGCGTGCGTGCCCGCGTGAACCGATACCCCTTCCATGCTGTTGGCGGTGTCAATCAGGTCTTTAATGTAGCCGCCTTCTTGATAGACTGCCTTGAATTCAGGCGATTTCTCGAGCGAGTTGCAAATCGTTACAGGCAAATCGGGGATCATTGACGGAACGGTTTTTGAAATACGGTCGACTTCAGAAAGCGGAATATCCATCACTCGCGCGACATTGCGAATCGCCGCCCTTGCGCCAAGCGTGCCAAAGGTGATGATTTGAGCCACCTTATCACCGCCGTATTTCTCCGCGCAGTATTGCAAAATTTCAACGCGCCTGTCGTCTTGAAAATCAAGATCAATATCTGGCATTTCTTTGCGGTCAGGGTTTAAGAAGCGCTCAAAAATGAGCGAGTGCTCCAGGGGGTCAATCAGGGTGATATTAAGGGCATAAGCCACAATCGAACCGGCGCCAGAACCGCGTGTGTTGTACCAAATGTCGTTTGCACGCGCATACCGGCAGAGATCCCAGACGATGAGGAAATAGGCATCGAAACTTCGCTGTGCGATAATTGCCAATTCATGGTTAAGGCGTTGGGTAACCTCCGGGCTGTTAAAGCGCCCGGCATATTTAATTTTTAACCCTTCTTCACATAATGCCCGCAAGTAAGATTGGTTGGTAAATCCTTCGGGCAAGTCAAATATGGGCAGGTGATGCCTTCCGCTGATAAGGTTTAAGTTGCAGCGTTCGGCAATTTCAAGCGTATTGCTCAACGCTTCCGGGTTTTCCGGGAAGAGGGATGCCATTTCCTCAGGCGAACGCAGATAATAGGTATCGGAGCCCATGCGCATGCGGTTTTGATCTGCAATCAGTGACTTGGTTTGAATCGCCAGCATAATATCCTGCAGGCGCGCATCTTCTCGGTTGATGTAGTGAGCATCGTTGGTGGCTATCAGTTTGATGTTATAGCGCCGGCTCAGATCAATCAGCGTGCGGTTGAGCTCTGGCAGCTCGCGGATGGGGTGATTTTGCAGTTCAATAAAGAAATTATCTCTGCCAAATGTATCCAGGTAAAACTCGAGCACTGCCTGGCCCGCCTCGACACCTTTATTGAGGATGGTGCGCGGTACCTCTCCAGACATACAGGAGGTGGTGGCGATTAGTCCTTGGCTGTGCGCTGCCAAAAACTCATGATCTACTCGCGGATAGTGGTAAAACCCTTCAAGCTGGCCAGCGGTGGTGATTTTTAGCAGGTTCTGGTAACCAGTCTCATTTTCCGCCAACAACACCTGATGATAGGAGTGTTTATCCTTTTGCGGGTCGCGGTCTTGCATTCTGCGTGCGGAGACATACGCCTCAACACCAATCAAGGGTTTTATACCCGCCTCCCTTGCTGCCGTGTAGAAATTAATCACACCAAACATCGTGCCGTGGTCGGTTATCGCCACTGAGTCCATGCCCATTTCTTTTACACGCTTAACCAGCTTTTTTACATTGCTAAAGCCGTCAAGCAGCGAGTATTCGGTATGAACGTGGAGGTGGGCAAAAGTCATTGTTTTTACTCGGTAAACTTATACGATAAACTTAAAAATGATTATAGCATGCAGGGCTTCGCGGTCTCTTAAGATTCAATTTGCTCCCGCCATTTTTAAGAATTCGTGCGTACTTTACGGCCAACAAAGCCTGGTGGCAGTTGAAACCCGGAATTATTTGCAAATTACAAAAATTGCGGGCTGTCGGCGGGTTTAACCCCCAAATCGCTGCTGCTGACAGAAACAGCGGAGAACGCTGCAAAGGTTAAATTCTGCATGTTAACTTTCATTTTCCGTTTTAGACCCTCAAAGAGGCTCAGGTAGCTTGCATCTATGCGTTTATCCCACGCCAAAGCAAGCATGGCAGCGGTTGAGCGAATCAGGCTGGTGTCATCACCTTCAATTTCGCAGAATTTGCCATAAGGCAATTCATCAAGCGTGATCAATAGCCCTTTTAACGTATAGGTTGTGCGCCATTTTTCATAGCTTACAACCACTTCATACCCCAGCTCTTGCAAAATACTCTGTGCGGTTAGAAGATTATCCACCTCAATTTCATACTCCGGGCGCACACGCACCCCTTCTACCTCAGCAGATGCACCCTTTAGCGTCAATCGTGCGACTGCATCCTGCCGCAGGCGTAAAGCCATTCCTTGCGCCGCAAGCGACGCTTGTGCATCGTCAAAGCGGTAATTCACTTCGTGAGTACGCGGCTGAACCAGATTGGCTCCGAGCGAGATCAGGCGGTTTTTAAGCGCAACCAAATCGGTGATATAAAACTTGACTTCTTTTTCAAGGGGGGTATTGTCCATTTTTATTCCATGCTTTCATCTTCAGGCAGACTGGTTGAACTTTTCATAAAGGGTTCGAGCAGCCATAAAGAGAATAACAGAAAAATCAGCATCACAACCGAAACAATCAATGGGATAAGGTGAGAGTTTATTTGAAGCTGAACACGAGAGAGGAGAAGACGATCAACCCAATACCAGATAAACACCAGGCCAGCTGCAAGCTGACCCAAACGCGGTGCAAATGAGAATCGCAGCCACAATAAAATACCGGTTGTGATAAAAATGAGCGAAAAAAGCGAGCCTGTAAATACCGCATACAACGGGTGCGGAAAATAACCAGAGACCAACAGCCAGTTCCATGAGCGAAAGGTTTGTGCAACACCGGCAGCCTGCATCACTGCCGCCAAAACAAACAGCACGGCAATTAGATGAAGCAAAAAAGGTACGTGAACAGGTTTGGCAGCTTTCATATCAGGTCTGCTGGATTATAGCACGCCCGGTTTTTACTTGAGGAGCCCTTTTGATTTGGTTCGTTTTATTAAGTTTTTGAAACTCTTATCCGCTGCTCACTTTTCAGCTATTCTTAATATTTCGCCGCATTACCTTCAACCCTGCTATAATTCACTTTCACCAAAAATCAACGAGGCATATATGAAAAACGAAAACGGCTTGGCTTTTCACCTGCATATTAAAGAGGGAGATATCGGTCGCTATGTACTACTGCCCGGAGACCCCGGACGCTGCGAGAAAATTGCACAATATTTTGACAATCCTCATTTTGTAGCCCAAAACCGGGAGTACGTTACCTGGAGCGGTACGTTGTTGGGCGAACCCGTCTCTGTGGTCTCTACTGGTATTGGCTGCCCCTCAACCGCCATCGCAGTAGAAGAATTGGTGGAAAGCGGCGCTGAAACTCTGATACGGGTTGGCTCTTCCGGGTCTATGCAGCCTGATATCCATGCTGGTGATGTGGTAGTGGTCAACGCCTCCATTCGAGACGAAGGTACCAGCTTTCATTATCTGCCGATTGAATTCCCCGCCGTCGCCAATATCGAGGTGGTTAATGCGCTGCGAAAAGCCGCCAACCGCCTTGGCTTGCGCTCACACACCGGCATCGCTCAATCCAAAGACTCTTTCTACGGCGAGGTGGAGCGCACCCGCATGCCGATGAGCGCACATCTCACCGAACGCTGGAATGCTTTTGTAGCGGGCGGCGCTGCCTGCTCTGAAATGGAATCTTCGGCGCTGTTCATCCTCTCCTCGCTTTATCGCAAACGCGCTGGCGCCGTGATGTTGGTGATTAACGAAGCTGACCTGGCTGAAACCGAAGAGGTTGGTGCCGACAAGCACATGTTGGAGTTTGACGCTGATCGTGTTATTCAGGTAGCGGTGGAAGCGCTCAAGATTCTCATCGAAGCTGACCGTCAGTAACTGAGTCATTCCATGAAGCTTGCTACGCTGCATTCCCGCATTAATAATATTCCTCGTGAATTGGCGCTTTTCATCACCGCATCTTTCGCAGTGGGTATGGGCGCCAGCCTGGTGGATTCCACCTTTAATAACTTTCTTAACGATACTTTCACCATAACCGGTTTTCAACGTTCTTTTCTCGAATTTCCGCGTGAATTGCCCGGTGTCATTGTCCTCTTCGCTTCAGCAGCCTTATGGTTTTTGGGCAGCCGCCGCCTGGGCGCATTTGCCATGCTGCTGGCATCTTTGGGAATCTTCCTCATCGGTTTTTCTTCTTCCAGTTTTGGATTAATGGTGATCTTCCTGTTCATTTACAGCAGCGGCAATCACCTGTTTATGCCGGTTGCCACAACTGTCGGCATGGAGCTGGCGTCTGCCGGTAAGACCGGGCGTCGGTTGGGACAGCTCAACGCTATCCGCAATGTTGCGGCTATCGCCGGCAGTTTTCTTGTTTTTATTGGCTTCAAATACCTCGGCTTTACATTCCAACATAGTTTCACCATCGCTTCAATTATCTTTGCATCAGCAGCTGTGCTGATGTTCCTCATGAAACCAGAAAAATCTGCTCCGCCAAAAACTTACCTGAAACTGCGCAAGGAATACTCCCTCTTCTACGCCCTTTCAGTGCTTTCGGGTTCGCGTAAACAGATTTTTATTACCTTCGCGCCCTGGGTAATCGTCACCATATTTCATAAACCTACACAAACCATCGCCACATTGGTCACGATCGGCGGGGTAATCGGCATCCTCTTCCAACCCTTTTTGGGTAAAGTGATTGACCGTTTTGGCGAACGTCTGGTTTTAAGCGCAGAGGCAGTCATCCTTGTCTTCGTCTGCTTGGGATATGGTTTTTCCCTGTCCGTTTTTCCTGAGAATGTCGCTTTTATTATTGTGTGCATCTGCTACCTGTTGGATCAGATGCTCTTTTCCGTAGGCATGGCGAGGTCTACCTATATCAAAAAGATCGCCCGCGACCCCTCTGACATTCAACCGGCAGTTTCTGCATCGATCAGCATCGACCATGTGTTTTCCATCAGTGTTGCCTTACTCGGCGGGCTGGTGTGGAACAAATTTGGTTTTCAATATGTTTTTCTGATGGGTGTATTCATCGCAATCATCAACTTTTTCGTTGCCAGCCGCGTTAAAGTTCCGCCGGTGGTAGTGACCGATGCGCCGCTCACTCCACCAATCGAGCGGGACTAAGGAATAACTGTTTAAGTTCTATTGTGTGGTTACTTCCTTTTTGTATATAATTATTTAAGAGTATCTTCATTTTTAAACAATATGGAAGGGGCGCGGATGAAAATCAATTTCTCCATGTGGAAGAAAGCGCTATCAGTACTGGTGAAGATGGACAGCAAAGAGGAGTGGGATCATCTCGATGTGATCTCCAAATGGCTGATTGCCACCCGTTCTGCCGTCACCATCGTCACATTATATTCATGTGCCATCGGCGGTTTGTTGGCCATCAGACACGGTTATTTCAGCGGCAATTGGGGCATGTCCATCCTCGCCTGGCTGATAATCACACTCGGTCTGTTTATCGCGCACGGTACGAACAACTTCCTCAACGATTACACAGATTTCACACGTGGCGTGGATACGGACAACTACTTCCGTACGCAGTACGGCGTCCACCCATTAATCCAAAACTTCTGGACGAAAAAAGAGCAGTTCCGCTGGTTCGCCATCAGCGGCACAATCGCCGCCCTGACCGGCCTCTTCGCCCTTTTTTATACCAATTTTTCTCTCAACACCCTCCTTTTTTTCATCATCGGTGCGCTTGTACTGCTGCTATACACCTGGCCGTTAAAGCACATTGCGCTGGGCGAACTTTCCATCTTTCTCATCTGGGGACCAATTATGGTAGCAGCCGTGTTCCTGGTGCTGGCTAAAGGCGCATCAGATTTCATGTGGCCGGTAGCGTTGGCTGCTGTTCCTTGGGGTTTAAGTGTGGTTAGTATTAACCTCGGCAAACACATTGACAAAGCCCCCGAAGACAAAGTGAGAAAAGTAGGCACATTGCCTGTTGTTATTGGCGAGAAGGCAGCGCGTTATATCAATATGGCAGTCATCGCCCTGATTTATCTCCTTATTCTCTATCTGGTTTTCGTTAGTCGATATTTCAGCCCCATTTTGCTGATTGTGTTCTTCGCCGGTAAACGCGCCCTCTACGCCATTGGCGTGCACGCCAAACCTCGCCCGGCAGAACCTCCAAAAGAATGGATTTACTGGCCAACCTGGTTTTCTGGTTTCGCTTTTTATCACAACCGCCTGTTCAGCAACCTGCTTGTGCTCGCCGTTTTGATTGATACCGTGCTGCGTTTGTTATTGCCAGGTTTTTGGCCAGCGCTGTAATGTACTGATCACCATCCTGAGGAGTCTGATATGGATCCTGTAATTTTATCTCGTTGGCAATTTGCCCTCACAACCATTTACCATTTCTTCTTTGTGCCGCTCACGCTGGGTTTGGGGTGGCTCGTTGCCATCCTGCATACGATGTACGCCTCAAGCGGAAACCCGCTGTACAAGCGCCTCACCAAGTTCTGGGGCACCCTTTTCGTGATCAATTACGCCATGGGAGTGGTCACCGGCATTGTGATGGAGTTTCAGTTCGGCATGAACTGGTCTGAGTACTCACGCTTTGTGGGTGATGTCTTCGGCGCACCGCTTGCAATTGAGGGGCTTCTGGCATTCTTCCTCGAATCCACCTTTATCGGTGTGTGGATTTTCGGCTGGGACCGTATTTCGAAGAAACTGCATGCAGGGGTAATGTGGCTCATCGCCATTGGTGGTAATCTGAGTGCTTTCTGGATTTTGATTGCCAATGGATTCATGCAGCATCCGGTCGGGTATGAAATTGTCAACGGGCAAGCCCAAATGGTTAATTTTGGTGCACTGCTGGGCAACCCGCGCGGAATTTACCTGTTCATTCATACCGTCTCTTCTGGGTTGGTCACTGGTGCTTTCTTCATGCTCGGAATTAGCATTTACCACCTGACGCGCAAGCGTGAGGTTGAGGCTTTTCAGAAATCGTTTTCGCTCGCTGCGATTGTGGGGCTTGTTTCAGCCGTCCTCGTTGGCGTGACGGGCCACATACAGGGTGTTTACCTTCTCGATGTTCAGCCAATGGCGGCTTCAGCCTCTGAGGGACATTACGAGACAGCCAACCCGGCTGATTTTCATGTGATTGCCGGCTTTGATACAACCGAAAACAGGGTAACCTGGTCAGTGACTATTCCAAAAGGGTTAAGCCTGTTGTACTTCTTCAAACCTTACGGCGAGGTGGAGGGCATCAACCAGATTCAAGCGCGCTATGAGGAGGAATTCGGTCCAGACAATTACATTCCGAATGTGCCGTTGGCTTTTTGGACCTTCAGGATTATGGTCGGGGTGGGGATGTTAATGGTGCTGGTGGCGTTGCTTGCCCTTATTTTGGTGTACAAAAAATTCCCCGAGAAGTGGCTCGGTCATCGCTCCGGCTGGTTGTTGTGGGTGCTCTTGCTGCCATACATTGCCAACACGGCCGGCTGGCTTGTTACCGAAACCAGCAGGCAGCCATGGGTGGTGCATGGCTTAATGCTCACCCGAGATGCTGTCAGCCCGACGGTTACGCCTGGCATGGTACACACCAGCGTAATCGGGTTTACGCTGATTTACCTCATCTTGATGATCATTGATGTCTACCTTTTAGTATATTTCAGTAAAAAGGGTTTGGCTGCCGGAGAGTTGGAGTCAGTACCGATTGCGGAAGAAGTCAATACAAAGAAAAGAGGAGGTAAAAAATGAGCCTCAATATCCTGTGGTTTGTCCTGGTTGCTATCCTTTACGCCGGTTTCTTTTTACTTGAAGGGTTCGATTTTGGCGTGGGCATGCTGTTGCCCTCGCTCGGCAGAAAAGACCTGGAACGACGGGCTATTATCAACACCATCGGCCCACACTGGCTGGGTAATGAGGTCTGGCTCATCGTGGCGGGCGGAGCAACCTTCGCGGCTTTTCCACAATGGTATGCCACCCTCTTCAACGGGTTTTACATGGGCTTTTTCCTCTTACTCTTCGCGCTCATCATCCGCGGCGTGGGTATTGAATTCCGCAGCAAGCAGGCTGCGCCGCGCTGGCGTTACGGCTGGGACTGGGCGATTGCGGTTACGAGCTTCTTGTCTTCGTTCTTGCTGGGCGTGGTCTTTACCAACCTGGTGCGCGGTGTGCCGATTAATGCAGACATGCACTTTACCGGCAATTTATTGACACTGCTCAACCCGGTCAGTCTGCTCGGCGGGGTAACCGTTGCGCTTTTGTTTGTTTTTCATGGCGCCAACTTCCTCAGCCTTAAGCTCACCGATGGACTGCGCCATCGCGCAAACAATGCCGCAAAAACGTATTTCACCCCCACGGTAATTTTTGCGCTGCTTTACTTCGTTGCGCTCTTCATCACGCCAACCGCTTTTTCAGCCAAAGGCTGGACGACCTCAATTGTGCCGGTGCTGGCGGCGGCAGCGCTTGTAGCCTCTCGGGTTATGATGGAAAAGAAAAGAGAAGGATGGGCGTTCGTTGGCTCAAGCCTGGCGGTGCTGCTCACCGTGGCTGCGCTTTTCGTTGCGCTCTTCCCCAATTTGATGATCTCCACAACCGACGCTGCTTATAACCTGACAATTGCCAACGCGGCTTCATCAGCTTACACGTTGAAAGTCATCACAATCATCACCGCCATCATGTTCCCGATCGTGCTGGCTTACCAGATTTGGACGTATGTAATGTTCAGGCAGCGGGTGAAAGCCGATTCAAAAACGTTGAAGTATTAAACTTATACTATTTCTGGTATTTCTCCCCCTCTATCCTTGAAGTATGGAGGGGGTTTTCTTTGCTGCTATGACCGCCGCTTTATTTTTAGGCTGGTTGTTGAATTAATTTAAGCACACCAATCGAGGGTTACAGAAAGTTAAGCTTTTTTACCTCATGGTTTACTTCAATCGACATGGCACGGCAAACCTCAATCGGTAACCGACCGCTTGCGTCCGATCGCTTTTTCGAAATGCGTTTTATGAAACCCTTACGACAGGGTTTGCAATTAATTTCACCTTGTCAAATTTCATTCATTGTCATCAGCAGAAGGAGAGGTGTCTTTCGGTTTGGTCAGGATTACAGTTCAACCCAACAAGCGCTTTTCATAAATACAAGGGACGTTTTATGAAAGCCCGGCGTTCATCTCGAGCAGTTAGAACGATGCCCGGGAGCAACGATTCATTGTTTTATTAAACTTCATTCATAACTGTCATGGTATATCCATGCAGATATCTGTTTTAAATAAACTCCGTTTTGGTTAACTTTCGGTTAGAATTACGCGACTATGATAAAAAACATTGTTTTTGATTTTGGCGGGGTTCTGATTGAATGGAGCGCCTACAACCTCTACCGCAAACTTCTGCCCTCTGATGGCGCAATCCGCGAGTTTTTGGAAGAAATAAACTTTAGCGCATTCAACAAAGAACTGGACGCCGGTTACTCTTTCAGTAAAATGAAAGAGAAGCAATTGGCGCTTTTTCCCCAACATCGAGAACTGGTGAGCGCCTTTTTCGACCGCTGGAATGAATGCATTGGCGATATTCTCTATGCAACGGTGGATATCTTGCGCGAGTTAAAGGCAGCCGGCTACCCGGTTTTCGGCCTGAGCAACTGGTCGCACGAGACTTTTCCGCTTGTGATGCAGCGCTACCATTTTTTACCACACCTGAATGGTTTTCTGCTTTCGGGCTATGAGGGCGTTGCCAAGCCAGATGCCGAAATCTATCATCTTTTTCTTGAGCGTTTTAACCTCAATGCAGAAGAGAGCCTCTTCATCGACGATGCGCCAATTAATATTGAGGCTGCTCGGCGAATCGGGTTCACCGGCATCGTTTTCACCTCAGCGGAACAATTGCGCACTGATCTTGAGGGGTTGGGGATCCTCACACCTGGTTAGGCATTCAATTTAGCGAAATGGTTATCGGTTCAGAACTTACACGCGACCATTGATAATTGTTTCTTCCGTTAATTCACTGATTTTCATGCCTTTTTGCTTCCCCAGTTCAACAAGCCTGCTGAAGAGCGGATGCGCATCTGCCTGGCGATGATAGAAGTAGATCTGATCATAAGCGGAAAGACGATGGATGAAATTATCCAAAAGACCGGCAAATTCTTCTTCGTTGACCTCTGCAGGCGGTTTGCTGTACCAACTGATTTTATCGTGCGGGAGTACCACTCCATAGTAATCTGAAAAGATCGCCCATTCATAAGCATTTGCTTTACAATAGCGGATGAATTGCTGCAACCCCGGGGAAGTATAGAGCAATTCGGGGATCACCTGCTCTTTCGAATCTTTGAAAGAAGGATCTTTGTCTCGTGAACAGTGTGTTAGATAAATCGATTTCATCGATATAACTCCTGAAAAGCATGATTTAGAGTTAATCCTGTTTTGTACGATTTCTCAGTATGCATCTGTATTTTTATCTGCGCTCTGAAAACAACCCTGTGATCTGCGCTTATCATCAATTCTTTGTTTTCGAGAAGAGCAAAGGGAAAAACGGAATGACAAGCAGCATGATCACGCCAAAAACCAGGAAGGTAACCGGGTAACCAGCAGAATTGGCCAGCCCTCCGCCCATGCCAAGCCCAATGCCCTGCCCAACGTTGGTAACCGCCATTAAAATTGAGTACATTGAGGCGGCGATGGCTGGCTGGGTATACTTCATCGCGAGTGCAAAATATATGGCTTGCGACAGGCCGTATGCGATGCCGAAGTAAACCATCACCAGCCACATCATGGTTTTGTTCGCTACCACTGCCAACAAGATCATCGCCGTAACCACCAGTAATACTGAAAACCATAGGGCTTTTTTATTGCCAAGTTTGTCCATCGCTCTCCCGCCAAACAGGGCACCCACCACGCAGCCAATTCCCCACACGGTGGTGAGCAAACCAGCAGTGCTGAGGTTTATGCCCAGGTGCGCATCAAACCAAGGGTTTACCAACTGATTGGCGCCGACAATCACCAGAAACACAACCAACCCCACCGCAGCCACAGCCAGCACTTTGATGTTCTTAAACGCACTGAATGCTGACCACTGAAAGCGCATCTCCTGCGTTCTGGGTTTTTCTCGGATGTAAAAGAGGAAGGGAATAGGAACAAGCGTGAGAATGGCCAGAAAATAGAAGACAATCGGCCACGAGAGGTGCTGCGCGATCAGTCCTGCCACCGATGCGGCCACAATCACACCAACCGATCGACCGCCAACCATGAAACCCTGCAGCATTCCCTTCTCAGATTCCGGGGTGATATCCAGCGCCAGCCCATCAGTACAGGTATCGTAAAAAGCCATGCCCAACTGCAACAGAAATGCCAACCCCACATAAAGCCAATAATTCTGGTATGGGCTGATGTTTGCCACCGCGATGAGGCAGGCAAACTGCACCAGCAACCCAATAAAAATATATGGCTTGCGGTGTCCCAGCCCAAACAGATTGTAACGGTCGCTCAAAATGCCAAAAAGAATCTTGATAATAAAGGGTATGAGGGCAATTGTAGAAAAAATCCCCACCTTGGCAATATCGAGTCCGCTTTCAAGCATATACAGCGCGTTGAGCGAAGCAAAATAGCCCAAGATTGTGCCCTGAGTAAAATATAAAAGAGCGAACATTGTGAAGCGGGTAGTTTTGTTTTGCAGTGCCATGGGTATCCTGACTGTGACTTTTATGGGAAAATATTATGAATAATTATACAGGATGATAAATCCATCATGGAGGATCGTTAATTAGTATGTTCACTGGAAAAACAATTGTTATCACTGGCGCCAGTTCCGGCATTGGCTGGCAAATCGCCTGCGATCTGGCTGGCAAAGGCGCATATGTCATCGGCATTGGCAGAGATGCCGCACGCTGTGAACAGGCACGCCAGCGAATCCTCCAATCGACACCTCAGGCGCAGATTACTTTCTTCGTCGCCGATCTGGCAACCCAGCGTCAGGTGCGCACGCTCTCACAGCAAATCAGCGAACTGCTTGATCACGAGGGTCTTCCGTTGGATATTCTGATAAATAACGCTGGTTTATATTCAAGCCGCCGCTCCACCACCGAAGATGGCATCGAGCTGACATTCGCCGTCAATCACCTTGCGCCTTTCTTGCTCACCCACTTAGCATTGCCTCACATGAAGCGCGCGCCTGAGGGCAGGGTAATCACCGTGAGTTCAACCTCTCACTACCGAGCCCGGCTCAATCCGACCCGAGTTTTCAACCCCCGCTTGTATGTAGGCATCACCCAATATGGAGTCTCCAAACTATGTAATGTGCTCTTCAGCGCTGAGTTTAACCGTAGGGCAAACTCCAATCAATTACACGCCTGGGCTGTTGACCCGGGTTTGGTGAACACTGATATTGGCCTAAAGAACACTGGTTTGCTCTCAAGGCTGGTGTGGCGCTCTCGGCAGAAACACGGCACCAGTGCAGAGGCGCCCTCACAAACGCTTCTTCTGCTTTCCTCTGCGCCGCTGGCGCATATTCATCATGACTTGTATTGGAGAGACTGCCAACCACAAACCCCCTCCAAAGCGGCACTCGACCCTGGGTTGGCGCAGGCATTATGGAAGGAGTCTTGCCGCTTGTGCCGGATTGAAGACTATTTCAACCCAGCCTGACGCAGCGCATTGAAATTGAACCCATGGTAACCGTTTCGTTGAAAAATGAAATCGGCTCTCCCTCAAAACCAGCCCCCAATACATAAAGCAGCGGCAGGTAATGCTCTGCGGAATTCACTGACAGCTGTGCCGCCTCTCCGTGACGCTCAAAGTGCACCACCTGCTCGTGATCTCCCTGCTCAATCCACTCTTTCAGGCGGGCATCATAGGCGACAGCCCAGTCATAACCCCCATCCTCCCAGGCAGCCAGGCGCAGGTTGTGCACCATGTTGCCACTGCCAAGAATGAGCACGCCTGCTTCGCGCAGCGGGCGCAGCGCTTGCCCAAGCGCGTAATGGAAGGTGGCTGGTTGATCACGATTAAGGCTTAATTGCACTACAGGAATCTCAGCGCCAGGGTACATGCGGCACAATACCGACCAACTGCCATGATCCAGCC
>JAGOVY010000104.1 GCA_018060515.1 Anaerolineaceae bacterium
CCTTCCCAGATTACGCCATTTTCATCCACGCGGTAGCCCAGGCTCTCCACAGTCTTTTTATCACCGCACAGTTGCGCGGCTACGCCGGTCATGCCTGTGCCGCAAAACCCGTCAAAGACGATGTCCCCAGGGTCAGTGTAATGCAGGATGTAGCGCATGATGGCTTTATGCGGCACCTTGGTATGGTAGGAATGGGCATTGTAAATCGGGTCGTTCTTACCTTCGGAGACGTCCGCCGCAAAGGGCTCACGCTGGTAGCTATCATCCTTCAATCCGAGTTTTTGGCGAATTTCCTTGCGTTCCTGCTGCCATTGTGAGAGTATCTCCGGCAGGAATGGATTGGGGCAGGCGGTGTAAAAGGGCGGGTCCGAGAGCGCCAGGATGTCCTCATCTGTACCGATCGGGAAACCCTCAATGGCGCGGAAGGCCGGATCTTTGAGGTATTCTGCCAGCCGCCGGCGGTATTCCTCGCGTTTGGCTTGGTCTTCGGGAGAAATGTAGTTGCTTGCCTGTTGATAGAGTTCGGGTTGTTGTTCGGTCATGTAAATGCCTCTTATGGGTTGTTCTTGCTACAATCAAGTTGAGTGGTATCGTAAAGCCTGGTGACCCCGGTCATTCGTAGAGTGTCCTAGCTGCTGCTGAAATGCAGTAGGTGAAATTGAAATCAAGGCCCAGGGTGAGTCGCTCTTTATTTTAAAAAATCGTAACTCCCGTAAGATCGCCCAGGCATAAGCCGGGCGGTCATCAGCAATCTGGTGGCGATAATCCTTTGGACCATTCAAAATCGCGCCAGCCTGGACCTTCTGTACGGCTCTTTCCAGGTTCGACCGGCTGATCGTATGCTCCTGGTCGGAGCGAACGCGAACCGTTAAAGTGCTTCCGGAAGCAGTGATGACCTGAAATGGCACTCCGGTTTTCGTCAGTAAAGTGGCCTTTCGGTCTGCCAAATTCTGAATTTCAACCCAATTGAGTTGTCTCATCCACACATCTCCTTATTGATCCAGCGTCAGGCGTGTATTGCCAGCATCGTGGCCGCGCATCTGCTGGTCCAAAAACTGTCTGAAACGGTTTTGCAATTCCTCGCGTGTGCAGGGCAGCCCACCGGCTTTTAATGCCTGCAACAGCGAATCAACCGGCAAAGTCACCGCTTGAATACCGCGCAAAGCCTGGATGGCTGACGGAACAAAGTTTGTCGGTAAACTTTCGGCGTCATCGCTCTGTTTCAAAAACTCCTCAATTGGCTTGCGCTCGGCTGGCGACATGGCCTCCAGGCTGTGTTGGGCGGTGTCACTGTTCAGATTGTCGCGCAAGGCTTTGCGCCAGTTTTTGAGCAGGTCGCTTAATCTTTTATCCAGCAGGTGAACCTGGGCATCTGCATTGGCTGCCGTGCGTAGCTGCGCTGGGCGCAGATGACAGTAGGGGCAGGTGGGGGTATCGGCCAGAACGCCTTCGTGGAACTCGCGGCACGTAACCAACGCGGTGAGCTGCTGCTTCCAAAACTCAAAATCGCCGCTGCGGGTTAACAACTCGATGGCGGAAAGCGCGCGCATGGATTCAAAGCGCGCATCCCGGTATAAACGCTGGCGCAGATCATCCCCACTGGCTGTGAGCACCGTTTTGCGATGCAGCTCGCTGTAAACCGCGATGTAATCTTGCTTCAGGCTGGTTAATTCGCGCAAGACAGCCTGAAGTTCCAAATCTGCTGTACCCTTGCCAAAACGCCGGATCGAATCGAGGGTATTCTTTTGCACTTGGCGGGCTCGCAGCGTCCAGGTATGGTCTTCCGGCAGATTAGCCTGGGCTTCAGCCAGGTATGTGGTGTAAGGTTGTAATTGATTAATCGCATCCAGAAGCTGGCGTGTGCGCTGTACGATCTTGCGGTATTCTAAATACTCCTGTATTTGATCCGGGGTATAGCGCAGGTTGCGCATCTTTCCCACCGTGGTGTATTTATTCAATTCTTCCAAAAACTGCTTGTATCCGCGTAAGCTGGGCAAAAGATCCATGGTGGATAGAGAGAAATCCGGAGCATCGCTGCCCACAACTGTACCCTGCTCCACAATAAAGGTCAACCGGTCAGTAAATACGGGAGTATTCCACAACTGAGCGCCATGCTCCAAACGATTTTGCAGCACCACCACCTGCTCTAATTCAGAATGCACCAGGCGCTGTAATTCTGCGATGGCTGTCTCGCGTGTATTTTCGTCGCGCACCAGGCCTGGCTGCAATCCAAGCCCCTCGAAGATCATGCTCCACAGGTTGATCGGAAGGCTGCGCGGGCGTTTGTAGAAACGAAAGTTCACAAGGTCCGTCATAGAGCGCGTCAGGGCTCTTTCCAGCGTACTGGCATCCAACTCTTCTCGCCCATCCAGGCTGAGGACAATATCGCCATTATAGACCAGCGCCAGCAAAATCACAGCCACCCATTCCGGCTCTAATTTAAATCTCAGATCTTTTTCTAAGGGTTGTACCCCACCTGCAACCAGTTCAATCACTTCACCGCGATTGATCACCTGTCCATCGGGTTTATCATTGAGCAGCTTCAGGAAATATCCGGTATAAGGGGAATCGTACAGGCGGATATTGCCTTGCCCATCCAGAATACCCAACCCTTCCAAAACACCGGAACCCAAATTTGAGGTGCGCCCGCATAGTCGACGAATGGCTTCCATGGCGCTATTGGAGCGCGCGGTTTCGGTCACTGGTTGGCTCAATCGAGTGAACCTGGGGTAGTCCGGGTAGCGGTCTTCAAATTCAGGAGAGAATAAATGAGAGGAAACCAGGCGGATTAGTTCCTCGATATTTTGGCTGGCTGTGCTGCGCATGCGCGTGAGGACGGTCTGAATGGGCTCATCCACGCCCTGATAAACGATGTGAAGTTTCTCAACCAGGTGCTCTTGCAGCCAGCGCATCAAATTGCGGAAATACGTTTCGGCTTTGTTGGCATATTCAGCGCGATATTCTGTGGATTCATTGGCCATGGCTCGTGCGCCGGCATATAGTCGGATTTTTTCTTCAAAGTCATGATCCAGACCGGCGAGGTAAAAGATGGTTTCATCGGGCAATTTCTGATCATTCCATGAACGATTCATAAATGGAGGCAGGAAGTAAATATAGAAATCCCGTGGTGGTTGGGCAGTGGTGCGCTCATCCGGCGGGCCGAAGAATAGATAACCCGGCCGGGTCACTTTATGATCTGCCCATGGCAGTTCATAGAACCAAATGCTGTATCCCGTCAGATAGGTGGTGTCACTCAGGTTGAGTGCCTGGCGCAAGGCGTCGTAAAAATAGGTGTTCAGATCGAATTTATCCATGAATTCGCCGCGTTCAAGGATTTTCTGATCAAAATCTACCGCTTTTTTCAAGTCCAGGTAATACTGACCGTTTTCTGGGTTGTAAGAAAGGAACTGACCCTGAACCGTCTTCATCATCTCTTTGAGCGCCACCTGAACCTGATCGAGTAGAAATTCAGCATTATTCATCTCAGGCGGTAGTCTTTGGTAGAGACACAACCCATCGCGCAGTCCCTCTGCAGTCACACCCAGGGGAATAAAGATATCACTAGTCGTTAAACGCTGCACACTGAGTGCACGGATAATACGGATAGCTAAATCCTTGAGGTTGGGACGTGTATAGGCATTCTGAATCAACCCCTCAAGAATATTGCTTTTCTCAATTACTTTGGCAATATCATCAATACTACGCAGGCTGGGATCATCTTGAATCAGTTTCCAATATTGATCATATGAGATCAAGCCAGGCTGATCGGATGGTACTTCCTGATCTAAAACGGATCGAATGGCGGTACTAAAGGTTTTCAAAACCTGGCGTTTTTCAGCAATGGCAAGGTTTTCAAAGGTCTCCACATAAACCGGATGAATTGGGAATAAATCCACAAATTCCTCCATACGCTCGGCCATGGATTTATACAGGGGAGCAAATTTTCGTAAATAATCAGCAATCTGAGCTTTTTGGGCGTCTGTCTTTTTGAGTAAACGTTGTGAAACAACAAAAGTTATATCTTCGCGCGCAATATTGATTTGCTCAAAACGATCCTTGACCCGGCGAAGCTGCTCTGCCACAAAACTAAAGCGCGGGTTTTCGAACAGTGTCTCTTGCAAGCCGCCCATAAATCGAAATGGGCAAGATGCAGCTACTTCTCCTAATTCTCTTAAAAAGCCCAGATCGAGAATCAAGGCGCGTTGCTCGCGGGTCCGTAGATAATCCAGCAACTCATCGACGACCAACAAGATGCCCATTCCGGGATACTTTTCCTGAAAGGCTGCCACTGCCTGGATTATCAATGTTTTATTATTGTTCACCTGGTCAGCCGGGGGAAACACAAAAGGAATACCCCAGGAACTTAATGCAGCTTGCAGTTCATCCAATAAGATTTCCCGCAACCCGCGGGTCACACTCCCAATTTCGACGCGTACTACTTTAAACTTACCTGCAAAGCTATTGGCAGCATCTTTCACTCTTGCATTGGTTAGCTGCTCCCTCAGTTCAGATCTTTCTGCCACCGCAGAAACCACGGACATAAGGTGGCTTTTACCAGTACCATAATTGCCAACGATTAAAATGCCTTTGTTATCTTGAGGTCGGTCAATTTGAAGCTGGGGGAAGGCCATATCGACCAGCTTATTCGCCATGGCATCTGAAATGACATAGGTCTGCACCAGGTTCTTTGCGGCAGATTCTTTTTCAGCATCTCGCAGTTGAATAATTGTTTCGATGGGTGTAAATTGAACGAGGTCTCGATATAGCATGGCTTTATGCTCCTTGTGAAGTGGAAATTTGGCGAATCAACACTACGGGCTGCCGAAGAAATGAATCGGTTACTTTCCAGGTTCGGAAATGATGATGTTCCGGGACAGCATAGGAAAGAGTGTTTGCAGAATATTCTCCAGGCCACAGGACTATCAATTGCTTGATTCGGGCAGCCTGACGGATTAGTGACAGTGGATCAATTTTGAGAGAGGGATCAAACAATAAATCAGGGCACGTGCATAAAACTGGACCGTTTTGGAATGTAATAAGGGTGTCAAGCAACCATTTTTGCGAAAAACGGCTGCGCTCACTCGCTGAAATGGTCATGAGAAAAGTACTCAACTCTTTACTAATATTTAAGTGTAAAAGCCCCAGTCCTTGAATTTCAGTTGATAGATTTTCAAGAATTTGGATATAAGGATGAACGAGAATAAGACAATCATAGGGTTGTGAAAGTAACTTAGCTAAAGTGTCAATCGCCATGGTTTCCCCTAACCCAGATATTCTATCAATGATAATACTTGTGATTCATCTTCAAGGTTGAAAGGAAGATTTTGGGTTTGATACCAGGCCAAATCGACATAGGCAAAGACATCATTTTCTGTCTCAATCTTACCGAATGTCTTTACAAATATTTCACCCGGATCGATAAAAGTCATTCTTTTCTATTCCCATCAATATATGAGCTTATTGCCTCATATAATACTCGCCATTCGGCAACGGTTTTTGGTTCTTTCCCTCGTCTTGGAATATTCACCAATTTATCAATTACTTCATAAGGCAGATTATCTTGAAGAGCAAACTCCCGTAAAGAAGGTGGAATCATAACAGTGGATGGAGATGAAGATTCGCCGAGTTCAGTAGGTGAGACGCCTAAAGCGATTGCTAACTTGTTAATCACTTTGATGGAAATACTATCAGCTTCGCCTCGCTCAATTTGGGATACATAATTTCGTGAGATTTCTGCCATCTCACCAAGCTGTTCTTGACTCCACCCCTTTTCTTTTCTCTTTGCCAAGACTTGACGACCAAGCTCCTTGGGATCCATTTCACACCTCATCTTCGGAAATTAATTGATTAAACCCTTTTAATTATATGAGTGAAAGCCATAGATGTCAACAGGAATAGGAAATTGACCACTGAGACTTGCATATTTTTGAAATGTATGCTAGCATTATTGTGCAGTGAATACTAATTATAGCATTTCGAGGTAAATATGTCAGGAAAAAACCAACATGTCGTACCCACGCCAAATGGCAAATGGGGAGTTCGTGGTGAAGGCAACTCAAGAATAACAAAAGAGACCTCCACTCAAAAACAAGCAATTGATATTGCCCGTGATATAGCGAAGAACCAAGGATCAGAAGTGGTTATCCACAGGAAGGATGGAACGATAAGGGATAAAGATAGTTATGGAAAGGACACTTGTCCACCAGTGGATAAGAAGCATTGATATCCACCGAATACACTATTTCCGATTTCAAACATAACCAAAGGAATATCGAATGACAACCTATCGTGTTGTTTGCACAAATCAAGAGCCAGCATCTCAGCCACCACAGCATGCTCATATTGTGGCTATCGGAGTAGGAACAATCACCGGTCATTACTCCCAACGGTTTTCTTTATCGCAGGTGATCCAAATGATGGATCATGGAGACCGATTCTATACTTTAGGCCCTCGAAGTGGAAAGACTGCATGGGTTGAAAAATACTACTGCACCTATTGCCGGCAATATCATATAAAGTCAGCGGCTGATGCAGTAGAGGACAACAACCTTGATAGTCTGCCGTATTGTTAAATATAAAGGAGGAAGTCGAGTAACTGAAGATGTAATAATTCAATTTAATGTTGTCAAAAAAGGGGAGCGTCGTTTTCCTTTTTTTCTATTTGAAAACCTAGAAATGATTACAAACAACCATCGTCCTCCGGGTAGCAAAAAAACTACTACTTGACCCTGTCATAAAAAGTCGCTATCATACGTCTAATTACTAGTAACCAAAGATCCTCCAGCCTCTTCGGAAGAGAGTCCCTCAAGCCAGGCTAAAATGCGGAGCCTGTGTTCAAAAAGTTCCGAAACCAGGAAAATCTCTCATAACCCGGAGGTCAGTGGTTCGAATCCACTCCCCGCTACTCAATAAGCCAGAGAGTTCGTCTCTGGCTTTAACTTTAATAACTGTAAGTTTATAAACGGATTCAGATTTTCTTTGCGCTTACTGTTGAGCATGGAGAATAATCTCATTCCCTTAATCTGGTAGGTTTGCCCGCCTAATAGAATCCCCATGGTAAATTATTATTAAAGGTTAGTAGTAGAATACCCTCATATTGAAATGGGTCAACAATGGAATCCATGATCTCTGAAAACACACTAAAATCTTTATCCACACCCACAAGTTTCACTCGTGGATATAATCTTTATCAGGACGACGCCATCTTCGATACCAGCCGGCAAGGCGATTTGTTGAGGGGAAAATGCCGGGGCAATAGTGCGCCGTTCTATGA
>JAGOVY010000001.1 GCA_018060515.1 Anaerolineaceae bacterium
ACATAATGCTCCGCCTGTTTTCTCGAATCTGTGATCAGATAATCGGCATCAGATAATATGGCTTTTTCGATTCGATATACGAGCCTGGCAACCAGTGAATTTTCTCGGAAGGTTTTTCGCTCATTAATCCATACATCGTAGGGAGAAATCAACTCGTCGAAAACGATTTTCGACTTTTTGCCGACCAGCCACCTCACCAGCCAATAAATCTCGTGTCCGCGGAAATTTATGAACCAGAGCCTGGTTTGAGTGCTTTTCAAAATGGTTTTGATCTTACGGATCGTTTGAAAATACCGCTTCGTTGTCGGGCTATCGTTTGTGGCATCTTCTACGATAAATGCAGGATTCCTTTCCAGCGCAGTTCTCAGGGTCGTAGACCTGATATATTCCGGCGACCTATATGAAAGGACAAATCCTAAGTGACGTTTATTCATGTGAGAAAGGTGACCCTCAAGAACCAGAATGGATCTTCTTTTGGAATGGATGTCTGTTTCAACCAGATAACCCGTTTAGGATATCAGAAATCAGGGCAATTAGCAAGCGCAAGATGCGGCGCTTACTGAAAAGCTTGGCAAGCGGGGTAATTTTCTTAATGATATAATTCGGCATGTAGTTGGGGCCCGTAGCTCAGTGGTTAGAGCAGGCGGCTCATAACCGCTTTGTCGCAGGTTCGATACCTGCCGGGCCCACTATTACGAAACTCAGTCATGAAAACGTACTCCGATACGATCCGCGACATCCTTATTACGCTTGCAACCGCGCTGGTCATCAGCCTGGTAATGGCGGTTTTTCAACCTAAACCCTTCTTTACCGCCTGGTTTGGGTCTTGGCTCCTTCTCTGGTTAAGCCTTTTCTTATTAGTAAAAGTGTGGCGCCATTTCGGCGGGGGTAAAACTCTGGCTACGCTGATGTTGGTTGCCTTCTTCGCAAGAGTCTTCCTTGGGCTCTTCATATACACTTCTCTTCCCAACATTGGGTTTGGCACTCCTGTAGAGCTCGGCGGGTATGCTTACAGCGATGCTTTCCGGCGTGATAACCGTGCAATAGAATGGGCAGCAAGCAAAAGCCCGTTGATTCTTATCTTCCAGGACGACTTGCTGGAAGATCAATACGGTGGCTTGTTATTTGTCAGCGCATCGGTGTATCGCATCTTTGGCCTCAATTCGCCGCGCCCCATGATGATAACCATCCTGGCTGCCCTGACCATGACCGCGGGGTTGGCATTTCTGCATGATGCGATCAAACGCCGCTGGGGAGTAAAAGCAGCACTTGCTGCTGCCTGGTTCTATGCGCTCTACCCCGAAGGCCTCTTACTTGGCAGTGTTCAGATGCGCGAGCCGTTTCTTATAGGTTTGTTTAGTATCGCATTCTGGGCTGTCGTCACCTGGCGAGAAAAGACTGGTTTAAAACTGCTGTATTTTCTCCTTTCGATGGCTGTCGCCATTTCTTTTTCGATTCCATATGGCTCCATTCTTCTCGCAATTCTTTTTATCTTTGGGCTGATTGAATTTTTGTCCACGCAAAAATCCTCCACTATCAAGGATATCGGCTACCTGATGCTGGCAGTGGTAGGTGTTGCTGCAATCAGTATTGGGTGGATGTGGGTTAAACCAACTTTCTATTACGATGCCTATCTGACACGGATCAATTCCGGCAACATTAATGCCATTCTGAATAGCTTGGGCGATGAATGGCATTACCCATTCATCACTATTTACGGTATCACACAGCCTTTTCTTCCCGGAGCCCTCACCGATGAATCGCTGCCCTTCTGGCGGGCTACAGCCATCATC
Organism: Anaerolineaceae bacterium; assembly: GCA_018060515.1. Taxonomy (GTDB): domain Bacteria; phylum Chloroflexota; class Anaerolineae; order Anaerolineales; family Anaerolineaceae; genus UBA6107. Next base: position 1,794 of record JAGOVY010000001.1, read on the forward strand.
AGGGCGTTGGGTTGGTGGTTCACACTACCGTTCATTTTTTACGGGCTCTTTGCTGTGTGGAAAGCAAAACCGCGTTCAGATCGCTGGGGATTGGTGTTCATTACACTGACGCTTATCGCTTGGATTGTGATTAGTTCGCTGCGCGGCGGTGGTGACCTGTGGGATAATCCGCGTTACCGCGCTTTATTGATTCCATGGTTAGCCTTGTTGGTTGGCTGGTGTTGGCAGCGTATTCGGCAGGGAAATTACGCCTGGTTCCTGCGTTGGGCCAGTGTGGTATTTATATTCTTTATCGTTTTCCTGCTCTGGTATTTTCGCCGTTATCACATCATCATGCACTACATCGGATTTAACGATATGGTCAAGGTCATTGTTGCTTCAACTGCAGTGATCCTTGGAAGCGGGGTGGTATGGGAGGGTTACAAGTGGTACAAGGGGCGAAAACCAACAAAACCATCAGATGTCTGAGCTTTTCAAAACCTGGTTTTCTTGACAATCTGATTCGCGTCGAGTAGAATAGGGGTTGCTTGCCGAGATAGCTCAGTTGGTAGAGCACACGACTGAAAATTGTGGGGTCGCCAGTCCGATCCTGGCTCTCGGCACCATACACTCCCTTATGGGAGTGTATTTTCATTAATTACGGTATGATTGGGCATGTCATTGTAAAAACGGAAGGGTTGGTTTGTATGAGGGTTTTCCAGGTGTTACATGTAGGCGCTGCGGCCGCTGAGGCTTTTACAACTGCATCAGGTGGAATTGTGGTCGGGGTTACCTCAAAAGGTGCGTTCTTGCGCGCTGAAAATCGCATCCTCTTCTTAACTGAGTTGGATTATCGCAGCCCCTTTAATCTCCAGGTCAATCGAGTTTCTGAACTCTGTAATTTGCTCGAACCAGGAGACAAGTTTAAATTCGTCAATAATGGAATTGATTTCACCGGCAGCAACCTTCACCTTGATACCTTCAGCGCTTCGCTTTGGCTGCCCCCTGGTCCAGTTGGGATAATCTCATCCACCGCTCAACAACTGGATCGCAGTGAACGTTTGCTCTCAAAAATAAATCAAAGCAATCCTGAAAAAGGCTTTCTCTTTATTACCCGGCCATCGGGTGACACGCTAAGTCAATTTCAGCAGAAAATATCGTTGGCCGCACACGCTTTGACTGAGGCTTTCCATAGAGAAGATCATGATGCATTTATGGCAGCGTCAATCCAATTGGTGGGTGTAGGCGGTGGGCTAACCCCCTCGGGTGATGATTTTCTCGCTGGCTTCTTCCTTTATCATTTCCGCAAAACTGAGGCTGAAGCCCTTCATTCTGATTTTCTTGAAGGTTGTTGGCGTGACTTGGTAGGCTACTCCTTTGAGAAAACTACTACCATTTCAGCCAACCGCCTGGAATATACAGCAAAAGGCTGGTCAGAATGGCTCTTTCTTGAATTAATCGACTATCTCTTTGACCCCTCGGTTGAGTTTAGTGAAAGTAAAATCCATACGCTTATTAATTTTGGTCATTCTTCAGGAATTGATACCCTGGTTGGAGTCGATTTCGCAATCAAATCATTAATCCCCGGCACAAACAAAAACAGGAGCTCTTGAAAGCTCCTGTTTTAATCACATTGATTGAGTTTTAAACCAGAATCTCTTCTGGAACAATCATATCTTCATTCGCCTGGCGCACCTCATCTGGCACTTCAAAATCAAGTTCAGTACCAGCCATCTGCTGGACGTATTTCTTAACCAGCTGATCCCAATACTTCTTGGTAAGGTAATAAACACGCGCACCGCCCAGCTCATGCTGCACTTCTGGCCATGGATACGATGGTTGTGCCATTCCGAGCCCCCAACGAAGCCAGCCATTATAAGATTCGTAAGTTGCCCACCATTCCGTATTACCGATCATTTCAAATGCGTAATACGCTTTGGCATAATACATAACGGCGCCGATCCTGCCGCCGCGTAACATAGCCATGGTGTGCAGGCTTACATTTACCTTTTCATTCATCACGCGTCCGTTGGCAAACCCAGCCCAAACTCCATCTATCAAACCGACAAGGGTATAAGGATCTTTCAAACGGTGGCGATACCAGCCCAAGATTTCGGAATATACACGAGCGCCAACAATATCATAAAAGTCATGATCAACTTCCATCAAGCGCTTCATGTACTCCATCATTTTCGGGGCTTCATCCCGGCGAGCTTCGCGAATGTAGAGCGTACGCCCATCCTTGAGCTTTGCCTGTGCACCCGGCCATCTGGGTAAATCCATCGCAGGTCCCTGTAATAGGGCTTCGATTTCGCGTGCATCAATTTCCAGCACCTCCTGGCTTGCTTTTTCAGGTAGCTCAAATTTCATAGTTATCTCCTAAACACAGGCTTATGAAAGATTGGCTTTACTTAACTTGTTCAAGCTTTCAACATGGGCAGGGTCATACACATCACCGAATTTCGTCTTCGGCATGGTGGCAGCCTTCTTCATCAGCTCGTCATATTCTTTATCATCGACAAAGGCAACTGCACGGCCGATTGAGGCTTCACCATCAACAAAGCGCCAGGGGAAGAAACCGACTTCAACACGGCGGTTGAGCAGCAGGTCAATCTGCCCGCCAAAGCATTCTGCGTGAATGATCTCATTGGGGAACATGTCGATATGCATCAATTGATATTTCTCATCAGTGAAGTATTCTTCTAGTGTCTTGCCGAATTTCTTCATGAACACATGTTCAGCCTGCTTTGTCTGCCGTGGCATCCAGCTGCGAATGATCGTGTTCATCGGATGGTCGGCGGAACCGCAATCAACAGCAATCCAGCGAATCTTCATCTTCTTTGCCCAGTCAGCAAACTCCTGATCGGGGCCTGGATGCTTCACCATATAACGGATTTCATCTGCAGTGGGCATATCCCAACCGAAATGGTGATAGCCGGTATGGATGACAAGAATATCACCTTCTTTGACTTCGACGCGGTCGGTAATCATCTTGCTCGTGTATACATCGTAATCACCGCAGACATCACTCAAGTCAACGATGGCCGCTTCATGCACCAGGTAATCCATGGTTAAAGAAGCCATGTCTTTCCCAGGGGTGTAGAAATGGATTTCTCCATCAAGGTGGGTGCCAAGATGATTGGAGTGGGTCAACAATTGGCCATTGGCGCCATTTGGAGCCAGCCGCTTAAAGTATTTCACCTGCAATGGTTCATAAGTCGGCCATGCGGGGGTTCCGATTCCCAAAGGGATGGTAAGATCGATTAGCTTCATTTTGTTACTCCTTTTCTAAATAATGTGTGTGTAAATTGTGTTACAAATTACATACGAACAGACAAATGGTGATTCTAAAAGAGCATAGCGAATTAAGACCATTCGCCATGCTCTTTTCATTACCTTAAAAACTTATTGCTCTTGCATGTACGATTTTTCAAAAAACTCCTACATCAAGATCGGGAAAATCATTTGAATGAGGATACCCGCCGCGAGCACCGATGCCACCTGACCAGCAGCGTTGGCACCCAGTGCGTGCATAAGGATGAAATTCTGATTGTCTACTTCAAGAGCAACTTTTTGTGCCAGTCGTCCACTCATTGGGAAAGCACTGATAGCGGCAGCACCAACCAGAGGATTGATTTTTCGTCCTGAGAGGGCGCAAACCAACTTGCCAAAAAGGAGCCCGCCGATGGTGTTGAGAGCAAAAGCAACCAGACCCAAAACCATCACACGCAGCGTACCGGTATTAAGGAACTGAGCCGCCTGCATCGTCGAACCGATGGTGATGCCAAGGAAGATTGTGGCGGTGTTCGTAATCGCGTTCTTTGAGGTCTCCACCAAGCCTGGTACAACTTCAGATTCTTTAAGCAGGTTCCCCAGCATTAAAGTAGCGATCAACGGAGCGGCTTCAGGCAGGAAGATACCGGCAATCACAGTGATGAGAATCGGGAAGAGGATTACGGTTGTGCGCGATACCGGGCGTGGCGTATATTCCATACGGATGGCGCGTTCAGATTTGGTCGTGAAAAGCCTCATCAGTGGCGGCTGGATAATGGGAACAAGGCTCATATAAGAATAAGCTGTTACCGCAATTGCAGCTGCCAACCCAGGCGTTTCGAACAAATGCCCGAGCTTGCCATTTACATAAATTACCGTTGGCCCGTCAATGGCGCCGATCATACCAATGGCGGTAGCTTCAGCCAGGTTGAAACCGAGCAACAAAGCAATAACCAAGGTGGCGAAAATACCAAGATGGGCAAAGGCGCCCATGATGAACATGATGGGCTGGCTGAGAAGTGGGCGCATGTCAATCATCGCCCCAACACCCAGGAAGATAAGTAAGGGGAACAATTCATTGCTGATGCCGGCTGCGTAAAGAACGCCGAACAACCCATGTTCACCAATCATATTCGCTGCCACTGGCAGGTTCCCGAGTATACAGCCAAAACCAATGGGAATAAGCAGGGTAGGCTCATAATCCTTGAAGATGCCAAGGTAGATGAGGAGCAATCCTACTAACACCATCACCAATTGTGGCAGGGTGATTTCGAGGAGCCCACCGAGCAGGTTTGAGAAGTCGAAACTCATGACAGTATCCTTTCCTCCTACTCAATATCCATGAGTGGCGCACCGTGGGCAACCTGGCTTCCTTCATTGACATGAACGCGTGCAATTGTTCCGTCTTGAGGAGCTCGGATGATATTCATGGCTTTCATGGCTTCGATCACACAAACTTCATCGTTCGCCTTTACTTTTTGTCCTTCGCGAACTTTGATCGAGTTAACTACACCAGGCAGCGGTGATTTTATGGTTCCCGGACCCGCAGCAACCACCGGGGCTGCCGGTGCTGCAGGAGCTGCTGCGCGAACAACTGGTGCTGCGACAGCTTTAGTTGCGATAGCAGCCACTTTATTCAGTTCTTCCGTCGCTACGGTAAGTTCCTCGCCATTCACCTTAACCAAAACCTCGTCCTTGCGAGGATCATCAAGGATTTCGACTTCGTAGGTTGTATCCTTTACTGTAATGCGGTACTGTGTCATCTTGTTCTCCTGATCATGGAAGATTGATTTAACCGGCGAAGAAGACCGTTTTGCCGCCAGGCGTTAAAATCAGTGGCTCCTGGTTCGTCGTAAACAACTTGCTGGGTATCAGCCTGGGCTCGAGCAATTGCGACTGCCAATGCTGCGGCCAGTTGATAGTCAGATTTCGGCTCTTCGTTTTCCACTTTGATTGGTGCTGCTTCTGCATCAGTGGATTCTTCCTTGTCTTCCTTTTCTACAATGTATCGGGTCATCAGGTAGACAATACCTGCCAGTGCGGCGAGGACGAGAAGAAGCACAATGATACCTATCCCGGATATCGCTAAAGCAGTTGGTAGAATATTCATTATCCTTTTCCTTTCAGTTACAGCGGTATGTTACCGTGTTTCTTGGCAGGAGAGGTAGATTGTTTGTTCCTCAATAAATCAAGTGCAGTAATCAATCGTTGGCGGGTTTCGCTTGGGACGATTACTTCATCAATATATCCTGCTGCAGCCGCACGATATGGGTTGGAGAATTTATCTTCATAATCCGCTACCAATTCTTTTCTCTTCGATTTGGCTTCTTCAGGAGACAATTCTTTCAGAGAACGGCCATGGAGAATATTTACAGCTCCGCCAGCGCCCATAACAGCGATTTCTGCATTCGGCCAGGCAAATGCCATATCCGCACGCAGGTGCTTGCTGCCCATAACGATGTATGCGCCGCCGTAGGCTTTACGGGTTACGACTGAAATCTTTGGCACTGTTGCTTCTGAGAAGGCGTAGAGGATCTTGGCGCCATGGCGAATGATGCCATTATGCTCAGTGTGCGTACCAGGCATGAACCCTGGGGTGTCGACAAAGGCAATCACGGGGATGTTAAAGGCATCACAGAAGCGTACAAAGCGGGCGATCTTGTCAGAAGAGTTGATGTCCAACACGCCAGCCATCGATGCAGGCTGATTGGCTGCAATTCCGACGCTCTCGCCATTCAAACGGGCAAAACCCACCACTGCATTGGTGGCAAAGTTGGCATGAACTTCAAAGAAGGAATCAACATCAACCACACGTGTGATTACCTCTTTAATGTCATAGGTTTCATTGGGGTCAAGCGGAACAATGGTGTTTAATTCTTTATCCGCTCTGAATGGATTGTCGTTCGTCTGAAGGACTCTTGTAGTACTTGCATTGTTATCGGGAATGTACTCAAGGATCTTGCGCACAATATCAAAAGTGTGTGCCTGATCCTGTCCAAGGAAGTGTGCAACACCAGAAATGGTAGTATGGGTTGCAGCGCCGCCAAGGTCTTCATGCGTCACGATCTCATTGGTAACAGCTTTGATGACCTCAGGCCCGGTGATGTACATATTGCCCATGCCCTGGGTCATGATGATGAAGTCTTGCAGTGCAGGTGAGTAAACGCCACCACCCGCGCAGGGTCCCATGATGACACTGATCTGAGGAACGAGGCCGGAAGCCTGTACGTTGCGGTAGAAAACTTCACCATAAGCATAGAGGCTGTAAATACCCTCCTGGATGCGTGCGCCACCACCATCATTGATACCAATGACCGGAACACCCGCTTCCATCGCCAGATCCATCACACGCGCTACTTTCTCGCCTGCAACTTCGCCAAAAGAGCCGCCCATGACTGTGAAGTCCTGTGAATAGATGCAGACTTTTCGTCCATTGATAGTACCGAACCCTGCGACCATTCCATCACCGGGGATCTTATCTTTATCCAGGCCAAACTCCGTGTGGCGGTTCAACTTTAAACCATTGAGTTCCTGAAAAGACCCTTTATCTAATAATGCATCTACGCGTTCGCGGGCAGTCATCTTGCCTTTTTCATGCTGAGCAGCAATACGCTTCTCTCCGCCCCCAAGTTTGCTTTGCTCACGAATCAGTTTCAGCTTGGCAAACTGGTCTTTTTCGACCTTAGATTCTGGTAAATCCTGGGCCATTATTACCTCCATTAAAAAATATTTTGTTGATTAACAACTATAGTTTAGGTTCACTTGTCTGACTTTTCAAGTGATACATTGAGTATCCTAAAGGGTATTTTGTCACATTAATAAGTGATAAATAACAAAAGACACGCGAAACTTCGATCCACGTGTCTTTTCTGGTCAACAAATTACAAGCGGGTCTATTCGCGCCTGTATGGTTTTAGCAAAGCAGCCGGGTAAGAGGCATTTCTTCCCGTAAAGGTGAGCGCAATAATGGTAACGATATACGGTAATGCCAGAAAGAGCTCGTAAGGTAGTTTGACACCAGTAAGCTGCAGCCTGGATTGCAGTGCCTGAACCCCGCCGAAAAGCAGTGCACCCAAGAAAACCTTTACCGGGTGCCAGTTGCCGAAGATAATCAGCGCAATACATACCCAGCCGCGCCCAGCGACGATGCCAAACGTAAATGAGCCTAACTGAGCAACGGTCAGGAAGGCGCCGCCCACTGCCATCAGCGCACCGCCTATAACGAGCGCGATCGTGCGTAGCCGATAGACATTGATGCCTGCCGCGTCTGTTGCTTCAGGGTTATCGCCAACTGAACGCAGTTTCAAGCCGAAGTTGGTGCGAAAAACAATCCACCAGACGATGGGCACAAGCGCAATGGCAATATAAGTTAAGGAATACTGTGACAGGATTGGACCCAGAATTGAATTATCTGGCAGAATGCTGATTTGTTTAAAAGGTGTGATGGATGGGAGAATTCGATTTTCTCCAAAGATTACTCTAAAGAGATAGAGTGATACTGCTGTCAGCAACAGGGTGATCCCCAAGCCAGAAACATGCTGGTTTACTCCCAGTCTCACTGCAAAAAGGCTCATAATCAAGCCCGACAACATCCCACCTACCAGAGCAGCAAGCACACCAATCCACAATGAACCAGATAATGAAGCCGCGGCAAAACCGGTAAAAGCGCCAAAGAACATTGTGCCTTCAATACCAAGGTTCAAGATGCCTGCTCGTTCGCAGAATAACTCTCCTAATGTGGCAAAAATCAGAGGGGTCGCAATCCTCAAGGTTGCCGCAATTAAATCAACGGTAAAATCTCCCATGGTTATATCCTCTTAATTCGGTAGTTCTGTAATACCAGCATACCCAGAGTAACCAATAACAAAGTAGATTCAACAACATCTCCCAAATACACAGGAACGCCAAGCACACGGCTGACTGTCTGAGAACCCGTATTGATTAAGCCGAGGAACAAAGCGGCAACACTCACTCCAATTGGGTTAAGCCCGCCAAGTGTAGCGGCAATGATCCCTGTATAACCATAATTGCCTGATAATTCGCTGATGAGGTGATAGTGAATACCGGCAATTTCGCTGACCCCGGCCAGTCCGGCAATCCCCCCGCTAACCAGTGCAGCAATCAGCATCGTGCGATTCACATTGATTCCCGCGAATTGGGCGCCTACTTTGCTCGCACCTACAGCCCTCATCTCCAGGCCGAAAGGTGTGCGTTTTATCACAAAGTACACGATCACCACCACAATCAACGCAATGACGAACCCCAAGTGCAAACGTGATTTGGGGAACAATTGGACAAATCTGGCTGCCTCAAAAAACTCAGGTGATTTTGGCCAACCAGTAACAGGGTCGCGCCAGGGGCCATTAAGCAGCGCTGATACAAAATACATGATGATGGAATTCATCAGCAATGTAGTGACCACTTCGTCCACTTTTAACTTTACTTTTAATATCGCCGGTATTGAAGCCCATAATGCACCCGCTAGAAAACCGAGAATCAACATCAGCGGAACTGCAATTATTGCTGGTAAATTCGTGAATGTTGCTCCAACCCAAGCGGCTGCCACCGCTCCGGCGTAAAGCTGCCCTTCTGCGCCGATATTATAGTAGCCGGCAGAAAAAGCGAAGGTTACTGCAATACCAGTGAAAATCAGCGGAGTAGCCTTCACCAGCACTTCAAGAGCTGAAAATTTACTTGAAAGCGGCACAATGATAAAGTTGTAATATGCGGTAAATGGATTTGCATCGGCCAGTAAAATAAAAACTGAGGTGATCACAAAAGTCACTAAAATCGCAACAATTGGTATGAGCGCCGTAGCCCAAGCTGGCGCAGGAGATCGTTCTAACCGGAATTTCATCTCAGTAAATCCTCCAATGAATTAAATAACATCATGCTGCGCCTGCCATTAACAGGCCAAGATTTTCCGGTGTGGCTTCAGCCGAAGGGATAATGCCCCTGATGCTGCCTTCATAAATAACAGCGATACGATCAGAGAGCGCGAGCACTTCATCTAAATCTTCCGACAGGAGGAGTATAGCTGTTCCCTTTGCCCGTTCTTCCAGAAGTCGCTTCCGAACATATTCAGTTGCGCCAACATCCAACCCTCTGGTTGGTTGGGCAACGATAAGAACCTTTGGCTTTCGCGAAAGCGCTCGAGCCAGAACAACTTTTTGCATATTGCCGCCTGAGAGTTTCCGCAATTGGTCGCCAGGTGATGCTTTAATCTGAAACTCTTCAATGATGGCTTCTGCATCTTTCTGAATCAATTTAGTGTTGAGAAACCCCTTGCCAGAATAGTTGCTGATATTCTCGAGAGCCAGGTTTTCTGCAACGGTAAGGTCACCAATTGTGCCTTCATGTCGATCCTGCGGGGTGCGCCCTATACCAGCATCTGAGATCTCTGCTGGTGACAGGTTGGTGATATCTTTCCCATGAATTTTTATGGAGCCGCTGGTTGGTTTTACCAAACCCGTGAGAACCTGCGTTAATTCACCTTGTCCATTGCCAGAAACACCGGCAAGCCCAAGGATCTCACCGACTCCGATGCTGAAGGTAACTTTATCAAGTGTTTTCAAACCCAGTTTGCCATCGAGAGAAATATCAGTAACTTCATATACAGGGTTGCTGTTCTCTCGCTGCGTTTGTCGTTGAACACCAAACGTTTCGCGTCCGACCATCATTTTTGCCAGTTCAACCTGACTGGTTTCTGCCTTCATTACTGTATTGGCAGCATGACCATCTCGCAAAACGGTGATTCTATCGCAAACAGCCATCACCTCAACAAGTTTATGGCTGATAAATATCACAGATAGGCCAGATTTTACCAATCTGACGAGAGACTCGAACAAAACATCCACTTCCTGTGGTACCAATACGGCAGTTGGTTCATCCATGATGAGAATCTTGGCGTCGCGGTATAACGCTTTAAGAATCTCAACACGTTGTCTTTCACCAACCGAAAGGTCTTTCACCAGTGTTGATGGCGAAACGGGAATACCATATTTTTTTGAAGCTTCAGCAACACTGCTTTCAATCTCTTTTTGTTTGATGATTTTGTTTGTTGTGTGGCCCAACACTATATTTTCAGCAACCGTCAGTGTAGGAACAAGCGTAAAATGCTGTGTAACCATACCAATTCCTGCAGCAATCGCTTCTTTTGGAGAATTGATTATTACTTTTTCACCATTGACAATAATATCCCCGCTATCTGGTCGATAAAGCCCATAAAGAATGCGCATAAGGGTTGTTTTTCCCGCGCCATTCTCTCCGAGAAGTGCATGAATTTCCCCTTCAATTAAATTGAAATCCACGCCTACGTTGGCTTTAACAGGGCCAAAAGACTTGAAGATTTGGTTCATCTCAACAGCATACATAGTTAATCCTTAAGTTACAGAAGTTGGCAGATAATTGATATGGAGCGGCAAAGACAGGCTCCGCCGCTCCAAGATCTCACTACGTTTAGTTTACTGTACCAGGTTGCGCTTCATCAATCGGAACACGGAATAAACCAGACAAAATGGCTTCTTCCTTGGCTTTCACAGCTGCGAGGACTTCTGCAGGAATTTTACTGTCATTGCCATGGAATGGGGCTAATGATGCTCCGCCTTGCGCCATCATGCTGAAGTCTTTAAGATCGACTGCATCAAAGGTTCCAGCAGCCACCTGTGCGACAACGTGGTTTACGGTTGGGGTCATGTTCCAGACGGGACCAGTAAGAACCCATTCTGGTGCAATTTCGTTCTGATCGCTCATGTTGCCGAACACGAAAACACCTTTTTCAGCAGCAGCTTCGATCACGCCCGCGCGTTCCGCAAACAATAAGTCGGCGCCGGCGCTGATGTGAGCTAACGCCTGTTCTTTAGCAGTAGCAGGATCAAAGAAAGAGTTGATGAAAGAAACCATAACGGTAACTTCAGGATTTACCTCTTTGGCGCCTGCAATGAAGGCGTTGACCAGGCGGTTTACTTCGGGAATGGGGACTGCAGCGACCACACCAATTTTGTTGGTTTTCGTCATCCCGCCTGCAATCATACCGCACAGGTAAGTGGGTTCATGGATCCAGTTATCAAAAACCGCCAGGTTCGGGGCAACAGGTCCAAGTTCTGAACCGAAGGCAAATGCAATATCAGGATAATCTGCAGCCACACGGCGAACAGCTTCTTCGTTTACAAATGCATCACCCATGATGATATCGGGTTTCTGCTGTTCGGCAACTTCTCGCAGAACTCTTTCCATATCACCGGAATAACCAATATCCTCAGTGTAGGTGTATTCGATTTTACCTTCTTCTTTTGCGATCAGCAAAGCATCGTGGATGACGCCATCCCACGGCTCTTCGATCGGTGTTGCGAAGGCACCAAAAACTTTCACTTTGTCAGAGGTTGTAGCGCCAGGTCCGCCAGCGCAACCAACGATGAGGCTTGCAAGCATCAAAATTACCACAAACATCGGAACATACGATTTCTTGGTCATTTCTTTCTCCTTATGGATTGTGTGGTTGATTACAAAACAACAAAAAACTAATCAATCTCGTCTTCTCCTTCGGTTCTCCTCCTTTCAAGTGTCAGTTATCTAGGTAAATTGGTTAATGAATTCACCTTCTTACGAATTTTCTTGGATGATTGCATCAATCTTTGCCTGATCGATCAAATTACCATGGCTGACCACAAAGCGTGGTTTTTCATGGTAACGCAGCGCTTCAAGCACATTGGGTTGGTCAAGTACAACCAGGTTGGCAATCGCTCCTTCTTTGATTTCAAAATTATTCAAGCCAATCGCCTGCGCAGGATTTATGGAAATCATGTCATAGAGGACTTCCATATCTTCGCGAGTGGTAAACCAGAGCAGGTGAGAATTGAGGAAAGCTACTTCGAGCATATTGTTACGCCCATATGGGTAGTAAGCATCTGAGATATCATCCTGCCCCAATGAGACCAACACACCCTCTTCGAGCAGCTCGCGCACACGTGCATGCAATGGGCCGGTGTGCGGGTCGCTGACCACACCCAGTTTGGCTTTCTTGAGGATTACGGCAAGTTTTTGCAGGTAAGGCTTGGGGTACAAAGCCATGGCACGGGCGTGATGGGCTAAAGCCCTGCCCTGCCAGCCAGTACGGATAGTTTCCAGCGCCATTGCTTCGAGTGAGCGGAGCCCATTATCTCCGGCATCATCCACCAACATGGAGACCGGTTTGTCGTATTCCTTCGCCAGTTTAAAACAAATGCGGATATGTTCTTCAATATCCGCATCCGTAAACTCAATCCAAGGAATACCGCCGACAACGTCAGCACCAAGGTCCATTGCCTGACGCATCAGGTCTTCGGCGCCGGGTTCGCGAATCAGGCCGTCCTGTGCAAAAGCAACCGTCTGAACATCCACAATGCCCTTAAATTCATCACGTGCCTTGATCAGAGCTTTGATGCCTTCGAGTCTGCCTTTAGAATCAACATCGGCAAAGGCACGAATATGGGTACAACCATAACGTGCGGCCAGAGCTACGGCTTTTCTGACATTCTTGATGATCCATTTCTCGTCGTAATTGTCCTTCACACGCGCGGCGAGTTCGATAGCGTTCATGGCTTTGCCCATGTCTGCGCCGTGGTAATCCTTCAACGCTGCCTCATCCATCATCATCAACGTGTAGACCTTGCAAAGATGAAGGTGGGTATTGACATAGGATTCCGTCACGAGGTTATTGCCGGCATCCAACTCCTGGTTTGCTTTTCCGTCAATTTTTCCGGCAATTTTGGCGATTTTCCCATCCTTGATGGCAATATCTTTAGGGTTTTTGGGGTCGCTGCGTAGAATCGAATTTCGAATGATCAGATCGTACTGGTCGGTCATTTACTTACTCTCCTTGTTAAATTAAATGCCAGATGTCCCCATCTGGCATTATGTTAATTAGCCTATTCAAGAACCCCTGCATCCAGCATCCCCAAGAAGATTTTCTCCGCTGAGTATGGAGGTCCTTCCAGCCTGACACCCGTGGCATCATAAATGGCATTCCCCAACGCGGCAATCGTCGGCACCATGGGGTGTTCGCCCACCCCGCGAGCACCAAATGGGCCATCATCCTGCGGCACTTCAACGTACTGCGTGTCAAGTTTAAAATCAGCGTCAGCTGAAGTAGCAATGCGGTAATCAACAAAACTCGGGTTGGTCATCACACCATTGCGCAAGCGAATTTCTTCGAACATGGCAGAGCTCAGCCCTTGAACAAAGCCGCCCTCAACTTGTGCTTTTACCAACTCAGGGTTAATGGCTTTGCCAACATCAAAGCAAGCCGCGGCAGAAATAACGTGAATTCGGCCGGTACTCTTTTCGATTTCAATATCGAGCCCTTCACAGCCAACGGTGTAATGCACCACCGCACGTGGACCCTGCCCGGTTTCGGCATCAAGATTGCTGACATATTTAGGCATAAAGGAACCGCGTCCCACAATCGGGCCACCCACCCAGCCATCATCATTGGGTCTGGGAAGTCCATAAATGACCAGGTTTTCAAGTGGTGTTTCTTGTTCGCTCTTGTAAGAAACAACCATGCCGTTGACAATATCCAAGTCTTCGGGTGTCTCATGCCAGGCTTCTGCAACAACATCCAGAATCTGTTTGCGTGCATCGAGCGCTGCCAGGCGAACCGCATTCCCCATACTCCAGGTGAGTCGGCTGGCAACTGTCTGCCATTCGTAGGGACTGTACTGTGTATCCACCGGTCCGGCGATACGTACATCTTCATATTTAACGCCTAATGACTCAGCCGCAATTTGCGCCATCACAGTGAAGGTGCCCTGACCAATTTCCTGCCCGCCAAGCCCAACGGTTGCTTTGCCATCTTCTGAAAGCTCCACCCAAGCGCTTGAACCAGGGTTAGGCGGCATGGCAGGGGCTTTCCACATAATGGCGATGCCTTTTCCACGCAGACGATCTGGGGAAGAAGGTTCTTCCTTGCGCGAAAAATCAATCGCTTTTGCTACTTTATCAATACACTGTTGAATACCGTTGGCATGCATCGTCATCCCGGTGACCACAATATCACCTTCGGCGATGGCGTTATGCTTGAGGAATTTAACCTTTTCAATACCGGCTTTTTCTGCCAACTCATCAATTGCCTGGTCAATACCGGTGTGCAGTTCTGACATGCCAAAGCCGCGATAAGCGCCGCCAATGGGATGATTGGTATAAACGCAAATACTGTCCGTCCACACATTCGGAATATCGTATGGACCTGAGCTGGAATAACCGCCGGCGCGGGTAATGTTGGTGCCATATTCGGTTGAGGCGCCGCCGTCCCAATACATCAAGTTCTTAAGCCCAAGGATGTTGCCATCTTTATCGCAACCCACTTTAACGTGAATTGTAAGACCCTGACGCACGAAGTTGGTATAAAACTCTTCTTCTCGAGTGAGGATGAACTTGATGGGATATCCCTTGAGCTTGGTTGCCAGCGCAACCGGAATGGCTTCCATGGTCAAACCAGCTTTCGAGCCAAACCCACCACCCACCAACGGGGCAATTACACGCAGGTCGCTGTGAGAAATATGCAGCGCCTTGGCAATTAAGTTGCGTTGTGCAAATGGCGATTGAGAAGAAGCCCACACTGTAACCTTGCCTTTGGCATCCATCATGGCCACTGCGCCATGAGGTTCAATAGGCACATGCTGAATGTGGGGAATTTTGTAGGTTTTCTCTACGATATACGCGCATTGTTTCCAAGCGGCCTCAACATCACCTTTGCGAATCTTGAAGTGGTTGGAGATGTTGGTTCCGGGTTTGGGGAAGATGAAGTTCACACAATCATATTTGCCCAAATCAGGGTGGAGGATTGGAGCTTTCTCCGAAACGCCATACTCGGCATCAAAAACGCCTTCAAGGGGTTCATATTCGACCTCGATTAATGTGCAGGCAAATTGAGCGATTTCTTCGGTAACGGCAGCTACTGCCGCAACAGGTTCACCCAAAAATCGCACGCGGTCGGTGGCAAAAATAGTTTTGTCTTTAAGGTAGAGCCCAATGCGCTCGGGAAAGTCTTTGCCGGTGACGACTGCTTTGACACCGGGATAAGCTTCGGCTTTGCTGGTATCAATGCGCTTGATTAAAGCATGAGGATGAGGGCTGCGAACAGCCCGCGCATAAAGTAATTTGTTGCCAAACTGAATATCGTCGAGATAAGCTGCTGCGCCGGTTACCTTTTCCAGCACATCATTGCGAATGACGCTCGTGCCGACGACTTCAGTGGTTTTTTCTGATGATTTCACGTTTGCCATGTTTCGGCTCCTTTTAAGGATTTCTTTTTTCAAAAGTCTTCTTTTGCGTCTGACGCATTAGGCTTTGGCAGCTTCTCTAACGGCCTCGACAATGCGATAATAGCCCGTACAGCGGCACAGGTTGCCTACGAGCGCCTCGCGAACATCCGCCTCACTTGGATCAGCGTTGCGTTTGAGCAGCGCCGTAGCGGAAATTAACATTCCCGGTGTACAGAAACCGCATTGCACACCGCCCGCCTGAATGATGGTGTTTTGAAGAGTGCTGAGCTTGCCATCTTTTGCAAGCCCCTCTACGGTAACAATACGCGCGCCATCACATTCAGCAGCCAATACCATGCAGCTATTCACCGGTTCATCGTTGAATAAAACCGTGCAGGCGCCGCACTCGCCGGCTGAGCAGCCATTCTTGGTGCCAGTGAGCGAGAGTTTTTCACGCAGCATTTGCAGCAGCGTCATATGTTGAGGGACATCTACCGTTTCGAGCACATCGTTTACGGTGAGTGTAATTCTGGAATAAGACATCGATTCCTCCTGTAAGGTACAAAGAGCCGAGGCTATTTGTTCAATTTTTTCCACACTTCCGTGAGGGCTTCACGTGTCACATTGCGCACCATCAGTTTGCGGTAGCGCGCTGAACCACGTACATCGTCAATTGGTGTAACAGCTTCCATGGCTGCGTCTGCCGCTTGGGCGATTGTCTCAGGAGTGATTTTTTTCTCAGCAAGAAGTGCTTCAGCCTTGTGGGCTTCCATAGGAACCGGTGAGACTGAAGTAAGTGCAATTCTAAATGTGTAACCAGATGGTGATTGGCTGTTGGGATATGCCATTGCGGTAACACCAACAATGGAAAGATCGCTAAGTTTGTTTCTTCCCAGTTTTTTATATACGCCAACCATTCCCGTTGCAGGCGGGGCAAGTGTTACGGAAACAACGATTTCACCAGGTTTAAGTACTGTACGCCCTGGCGCAAGGAAGAAAGTGTTCAGCGGGATGGCACGAGCTCCGCCTGTACCGTGAACATTCAATACTGCATCGTGCACCAGGCAGGTTCCGATTGTATCGCCGGCTGGTGAGGCGTTGCAGATGTTGCCCACAATTGTGGCTCGATTGCGCAGTTGATAACTGGCAACAGATTTCGCAGCTTCAACCAGATTGGGATAGTGTTTGATGACATCATGGTTAGCAATGACTTGATTCATCGGTACTGCGGCGCCAATGGTTAGCCCTTTTTTGGGGTCGAATGATAGCTCTTTCGTGCCTTCAAGTCCCTTGATATCAACGAGGTAATCTACCTTAATAACCCCGTCGCGTAGGCGCACAAAACTATCAGTACCGCCTGAGAAGGGTTTTGCTTTCCCTTCATGTTCCTCAAGGAACTTGCACGCATCGTTGAGAGACACGGGTTTTACGTACTCAAGTTCTGGGAGTCCTGGATGAGGATTGATCATGGTATGTCCTATCTTTCAAGATATTTTGATGCGAGCCTATTAGCCCTGTTGTTCACCTTTTATATATAAGGTTGAAACAATTCTGCTTTGAGATAAGGGTGAGCTGATGCTGTATGTTTTTAATGGGTATCGGTTAACCTCTCTTCCTCAAGCACAAAATAATTTTCATTAATTGAACTCTTGGATATTATGTAATTGAAAAACCAAGGAAACCTTCGTACAAATGATAATAGCATGAAAGAAAAACCTTTTCAAGTAAATTATTGTGCTTGTCTGACAAAAGAGGATAAATGTAATATTTTCTTTGTGCAGAGGCTGGTGTTTTTGATAAACAAAAGATGGATTTTACGTGAATACCATTGCGGAAATTTTGTCGCGGTCCGAATATGAAAACCAATGCTGAAGCGGCTTTCATTCCCCATAACGTTCGACATCATATCACCACAGACCGCCTTCTGTGATCTTGATATATCGTTCACAGTTGGGTTTACGCCTCTCAATTGAACCCTTTGCTGGAAATCCTGTCGTGTAGACCCTCTCTGCCTGAATCAACAGCTTATATATCCCTACCATATCAGCCATGTCTTGCGTGTTCACAAGCATAGACACGGCTAAGATGCGTATCTCCTCTTAAAACCGGAGGTAAACAGCGTGGATATCAATAGAAATTTATCGCAGCTTACTGGCATATTCAACCACCTGCACTCAGAAAACGACCGTTTATCGCAAATCGGTGGCAATTTGGCTACATTTTTCTTATACTTTAGCTGTAATTTCAACCAGAGGTGACCTGATGCAAATCGAAATTCGAATTGACAGTACATGCAAAGAACCGAAAGTAATCATTGTGACCAATCAGGTTACTGACGAAGTCAATTTACTGCTAAGAAAATTCGCTGAAGAGCATCCGAAAATTATCGCCGGCTTTAAGGACGAGGTCGTCGCGGTGCTGGAGTTGGCAGATATTGTGCGGATTTTTTCCTCAGCCGGTAAAGTTTTCGCTGAAACCCACCATGAACAATTTGCATTGAGATTGCGTTTATACGAATGCGAGGAAAGGCTTATTGATGCTTCCTTCACACGCATCTCCAATTCAGAAATTATCAATCTGAAAAATGTAAAGGGGTTTGATCTGAGCATTGCCGGAACCATTTGCGTTACGCTCTCCAATGGTTCCGTTACTTTTGTTTCAAGACGTTACGTTTCAAAAATCAAACAAGTATTAGGAATTTGAGGAGCATATAATGAAAAAACAAATGATTTTGCGTGGTCTGTTTGGTTTTCCGGTGGGGATCGCAATCGGATATGTGATTACCATCATGATTTCCGCGGTTTGGGGAAAGGGGTTCTATCTCGCCGCCACTCCTCAGCTGATCAACGCGCTGGGTAATGAACTCAATGCCGTCATCCTTCAAGCTTTATTGAGCGGAGTGGTTGGCACAGGTTTCGCGATGGCTTCAGTCATCTGGGAGCTTGACCATTGGAGTATCGCAAAACAGAGTGGAGTCTACTTTCTGGTAATTTCTATCATCTTGCTGCCCATCGCATACGTAACACATTGGATGGAACATTCGCTCGCCGGGTTTCTCTCCTTTTTTGCAATGTTCCTGGCAATATTTATGATCACCTGGATCATTCAGTATTTCGTCTGGAAAAACAATGTAAAAAAGATAAATGAAGGTGTAAAGAACATCACGATGACGAGGTGAAACTCGCATAGCTGAATTAACCTCTAGCTCTCATCAGGTGCCAGCGGTTTTCATTCATTGATACCAGCCCGCTTAAGATTAATGCAAGCGGGCTTTTTCTCTTCACAACCGGTTTTCCAGCCGTAATTGCATTCGTTTAATTCTTAACGAAGTGCTCAATACCCTAAATACCAAACTCCTTCAAGCTGTAAATTGAAAGGACGCCATTAATTTACAAATGGTCTTACAATTAGATCAGTCAGACTCATAACCCGTATGAGCTGCCCTAAAATTATTACTCTTAGAATAACCCTCGAGGCCACACAAGAACTTCAACCCAAAAAGATCGAAAATCCATTATTAGTGAAATGAGACAAAACCCATGCCCAAAAATATCGCGTTAATTACTGACAGCACCAATGACTTGCCACATGAGCTGCGTGAAAAATACAATATCCGCGTGGTGCCGCTTACCATTGTATGGGGAGAAAAACAGTATCTGGATGGCGTGGATATCACCCCGCAGGAGTTTTATGAACGGCTGGGAACCACACCAGACCACCCCACCACCTCTCAGCCAACCCCTGAAGATTTTACGCACGCTTATGAAGCTGCCGTAGCAGATGGCGCGGAAGAAATTCTGGTTATCACCATCAGCAGTGCCATGAGCGGCACAATTGAATCTGCGCGTTCGGCAGCGCAAGGGTTTAGAATCCCCGTTCGCGTGCAAGATTCCCGCTCCAACTCGATGAGCCTGGGCTGGCAATTACTGGCTGCTGCGCGCGCACGCGAGAAGGGTGCAAACCTCGATGAAATGGCAGCAGCGGCTGAAGACGTCAGATACCGCCTGCATTATCACATCATCCTCGATACGATGGAGTACCTGGTAAAAGGTGGACGGATCGCCGGGGCAACCAAGTTTATTGGCAACGTGCTCAATATCAAACCGCAAATCCGCGTCAACCACCAAAGCGGGTCAGTGGAAGCTGGAGATGTCTCACGAACGCGCGCCCGCGCACTCGAAAATCTGTATTCAAGCTTTTTTAAAAAGGTCGACCCAGAAAAGCCAATGCACATCGCAGTGCTGCACAATGCCGCATATGACGAAGCCAAAACGCTGGCGGATAAAATCCTCGGCGAGTTCCCCACGGTCGAAATCATCATCGGGATTGTTTCCCCCATCCTCGGCGCGCATACCGGTCCACGTGCGGTTGCGCTCTGCGGTTATTCTGAAGGCAGTTAACCAAATTTTAAGCTTCTTAAGACATTTTTCTCTTGTTATCCAACTTGAATTGTTATATGATTAATTTGCGTTTTTCGAAGAAAAACGTTAAACCTGTTCACCCAATTCAAGGAGGAAGAAGTGAAAAGAACCATGTTCGTGTTGTTGACGGTGCTGGTATTGAGCACGCTTATTTTAAGCGCCTGTACTCAGCCCACCCCCGTTGCTCCGGTTGAGACCGAAGCACCCGTCGTCCCAGAACCGACTGAACCACCCGCCCCCACTGCGGTTCCATATGAAACCTGTGGAACACCGGAAAAACCATGCGTGATCACATTCGTCCCCTCTGCTGAGGTTGGCAAGATCACCGTAGCCGGACAGGGAATTGCTGATTGGCTCGCCGCTGAAACCGGTTTGACCTATCAAATTGAAGTGGGCACCAGTTTTGCCGCATCAATCGAAGCCATGGGTGCAAAGAAAGCTCAAATCGGCTTTCTTAATACCTTCTCTGTGCTGCTTGGCAAAGCCAAATACAATGTTGACCCCGCCCTGGCAGTGGTTCGCAAGTTGGCTGTCAATGAACTCAGCCCCGACAAAGAGCTTGAAGGTACGATGCAGCCTTACTACCGCGGACAGTTCATCACGCAAGCTGATTCCGGCATCACCTCAATCGCCGACCTGAAGGGGAAAACCTTCTGCTTTGTTGACCCCAACTCTGCTTCCGGTTATATTGTCCCCAATATCATCATGAAGTCCCAGGGTATCGATTCTGAAGCTGGTGATGTAACCGTAACAATGGCTGGCTCACACCCGAACGTGGGTGTCGCCGTATACAACGGTGACTGCGACGCTGGCGTGACATACATTGACATCCGCAAAGATGAGTCTGCAAAATTGTACGAGACTTATCCCGACATCATGGAAAAGGTCGTTGTCTTCTACACCACCGACATCATCCCCAGCGACGGCATCCAATTCATCGATAACTTTGATCCTGAATTGAGAGCAACAATTGTCGCAGCTTTCTTGAAGATGGCCGAAGATGAAGCCGGAAAACAGTTGTTGAAGGACCTCTATAACATCAATGGCTTGGTTGAAATCCAACCCGATTTCTACGATGCCTTCCTCGCCACGATGGTCGCAGCCGGAGTTGACCCCGCAACACTCGTTAAGTAACACAAACATAGGTCGATAGGCAGGTCGAAAGACCTGCCTTTTTTATTCTTTACTCTGCACTTTTCTTGGTTGGCTTCCAATCTTAAATATCTGCCAATAAAAAGTAAGCGGCACAAGAATCTGACGCGGCAAGAAATAGTTCATTTTATTAATCACATTATGATTATCGATCAAATCCATTCCCCTTTGGAGTTTTTTATATATAATAAAAATTGTTCAAAATTCATTGTCAGGTGATGCGTATGTTAAAGATCGAGCACCTTAGTAAGATTTACCCCAACGGTACCCAAGCCCTCTACGATGTCAGTTTTGAAGTCGAACAAGGAGAATTTCTGGCTGTCATCGGACTTAGCGGTTCAGGGAAATCCACCCTTCTCCGCTGCATCAACCGGTTAATCGAGCCCACATCCGGTACAATCACTTGGAACGGCGTTGAGATCACTAACGCGTCTGGCAAAGAAATTCGGATGATCAGGCGCCAGATTGGTATGATTTTCCAACAATTTAACCTTGTAAAAAGATCATCAGTTAATACGAATGTTTTAACCGGCAGATTAGGCTATGTGCGCACCATTCCCAGTTTGTTTCACATTTTCTCAAAAGAAGATCATGCACGGGTAAAGAAAACGCTTGAAATGGTGGGCATTGAGGACAAGATCGATGTGCGCGCAGATTCGCTTTCAGGCGGTCAGCAACAGCGCGTTGGCATTGCACGCGCATTAATGCAGGAACCAAAAATGATCCTTGCTGACGAGCCGGTAGCCTCTCTTGACCCCGTCCTGGCACATTCGATTCTCAAATATCTGGAGAATCTCAACAAAGAATACGGCATAACCGTTCTTTGCAGCCTTCACTTCCTTGATTTGGTACACCGTTACGCCACGCGGGCAATCGCACTCAAAGACGGCCATTTGGTCTTCCAGGGGCTGCCTAAAGAGATTGACGATGTCCAGTTTAAGGAAATCTACGGCAAAGAAGCCGAAAGAATCGAAGTAATCTGAGACCCCCAATGAGCGCTGATCAACAGATAACAAAAAAACCAAGCAGTATCGAGAAGATTTTCCCGTACACGTCCATTCTAATCCCCGGGATGGGTCAAATACTGGGAAAGCGACTTTGGCGTGGAATCGCCATTTTTATCCTAACTTTGTTACTAAGCTTTTTAGTCCAATGGTCTCTGACAAACTACGAAATTGGACTCGTGGGAGACCCTGAGGGAGCCTTCTTTAGCTGGATGTGGATTCCCTTCTTGCTGTTCTACATTTGGAATATCAGCGATGCGATCAAGTTAAGCAAAAATAAAAAATCGTCTCCTCTGATCGCCGTTATTAGCGCATGTGTCATTCTCTATACAATCGGTTGGACAGTTACCGGAATTAAGCTTGATCGTCTGGTCACACGTTTCGATGATGCCAAAACAGTAGCTTCACGCCTGGTTAACCCGGATGTATTCTCAACGTATGAGGGAGACAAGGTCGTGATGTGCGACTGGAACTGCCTTGGCGAATATATCCGTGCAAAAATCAACCGCACTGAAGCCCCGGCAGTTTTCCCGAGCATCAACATCAAACAGATCTTTGGCCAACAAGGAACCGTTACCGCATCACGCTGGGCGGTGTTCTTTGGAAAGGCAACGCTCAACGAGCGAGTTCCAGGTTTTGAAACCGGTAAACTCGTTGAAACGATTGCTATCGGCCTACTCGCGACGCTCTTTTCAACTGTGCTGGCTATTCCGGTAAGTTTTTTCGGAGCGCACAACATCATGAAGCGCGTACCGGTCGGGTCGGTGATCTATTACATTACCCGCGCCTTTCTTAACATCGTTCGGGCAGTTGATACTGTTGTATGGGGCTTGATTGTGATTGTCTGGGTTGGATTGGGCTCTTTCGCTGGGGTTATTGCCCTCACAATTCATTCCATCGCTGCACTCGGCAAACTTTTCTCCGAAGAGATTGAGCACATCGATTCCGGTCCAGTAGAAGCGATTGAGGCTGCCGGCGGAAACTTTTTCCAGGTTATCCGCTTTGGCGTGGTTCCGCAGGTGATTCCGTCATTTCTCTCTTTTACGCTGCTACGTTGGGATATCAATATGCGCTCAGCCACAGTGATTGGCTTTGTCGCCGGCGGCGGAATCGGCTTTTTTGTTCTCGAAACCATCCGTATGGGAGGATACAACCAATACGCTGCCGCCATATGGGCAATTGCAGTTGTGATTATCATAGTCGACTTTATCAGCAGTAAATGGCGAGCCAACATTCTTAAAGACCAGCCTAAATCTGTGGAAAAGACATCCACTTGGAAGAAAGTCAGAACAGCAATCTACATTCTCCTGGGATTGGCGGTTTTCCTTTATTTTTGGGAAATCACCAAGATCGATCTGAAGAGACTGTTTGACCCCGGACCAACATTTGGTCGCTTATTACGAGATTTCATCACCATAGACGTCAGCAAAAATGTTGTCAACAATGTGGTCAGAGAGCTGATTATCACGGTAATGCAAGCGCTTTTGGCAACCACACTTGGCGGCATTCTCGCCATTCCATTCAGCTTTCTGGCGGCCAAGAACCTCACCGGCAAAAGCAAGTTCTCCGCCTGGATTTTCTACGGAACGCGCGGCGTGTTTAACGTTCTGCGTTCGATTGAAGCGTTGCTTTACGTAGCCATTTTTGTCTACTGGGTGGGCATCGGCCCCTTTGCGGGTATGCTTGCGTTAACCATTACAACCTTTGCGTTGTTGGGAAAGCTTTTCTCAGAAGCCATTGAGAATATCGACCCTGGTGTGATTGAAGCTACCACTGCCACAGGTGCGAATAAACTTCAAACCATTATGTATGCGATTGTGCCGCAAATTGTTCCTCCTTTCCTTTCCTACCTGATTTATCAATGGGACATCAATATCCGCATGGCAACTATCATCGGTTTTGCCGGCGGCGGCGGAATCGGCCTGATGCTCTCCACATTTTTCGGCAGCCTGCAATATCACAAAGCAGGTACTGTGATTGTGGCAATCGTTCTTATCGTAGCGATTATGGATTTCACCAGTGCGAAAATACGCGAGAAGTTTGTTTAGCAGCGTTGGCAAATTAAGCAAAAACCGGATTCTGAGAATCCGGTTTTTAGTTGATCTTTTCAGTATTTAAGGAAGGTCGAAGGGTGAATTAGTTTATTGGCCTACCTTAATTTCACAGCGGTCAAGCCAGGCATTAGCGCCTGGGATAACTGTTTTTGCCATGTCCTGTATGGCTTTGTCCATCCCAGGGAAGTTGATGGGAAGACCGGTAATCTCTGCGACAATATCTTTCAGGTTTTCCGGAATCTCGCTGATGAGCTGGTCACTGCTGACCATCCAGGCGGCGAGCTGCAAGTTGATTAACTCGTTGGTCTCTGTTTCGGCTGGTAAATCCGATCGGCAAAGACAATTGGCAAAGTCCAAAGGCTTGCCCGCTTCCAAATAATCCACGCGATAGGTTTTATCGGCTGAAGGGAGCAGCTGCAACGCATCAATGCTAAGCACATAAGGTTTGATGGTTTTCATATTTCCTTTTGTCAGGTTTATCACGCTGCGCTGTACCACCATCATCCTGCTGGTATTTTCAACATCAGGAATAAAAACCAAACCGCAGGGAACTTCAATTTCCAGGGACTGCTCAGTGGTATTGAAAAGTTCAAGCTCAATACTCCTGCCGGTCAAAGTGCTCAAGCCGCTGGTTCCCCTAATGCTGACTATCCTTACCTTGCCGGATTCAACCAAGTCGAGCAAAGTATTGGATTCAGCATCCAATTCCACCTGCGGTTTAAACCTGTTCAGCAGAGAAGAGAGTGAATCAGGCAGGGCACAGGCTGTCAGCATTGCAGCTACTAATAATAGCAATAATATTTTAGTTTTCATAAAGTCCTCCTTTGATTTTATATTCACTGCTCATAATACCCCTGAAAGTTGGTAATACCACATCCCAAAATATTCTTTTAAAGTTTTTGTGATGGTGGAAATGTGCGAGTATGAAGGCATCAAATCCAGAATGAATTCCTGTACCGTCGGATTTGAAAGCCTTTCCCAGGCGTCCACCGTGATGGAGAAATCAGTCGGAGCTGGAATCGCTGTGCAGCCTTGCGCTTCAAATAATGCCATAGACCTGGGCATGTGAAAAGCCGAAGTCACCAGAATGACGCTTTCAAAATGGTTTTCCTTGATTAGAGCGCAGCTTAATTCCGCATCTTGCAGCGTGTTGAGAGATTCATTTTGAATAATCATTACATCTCGCGGGACGCCCAGCATTTCCATTAAAGCTGCCATATCGTCTGCCGGGGTTGAGGGAGAGTCGTTGATAAAGTCAATGTCGCCGCCGCTCAGCAGCAGCACAGGGGCAACTCCCTGCTGATACAGCTTGAAGGCGTATAGCACACGGTCTCCGGCAGCGTTGACTTCAACCATGCTGCGCGGGTCAACCTGCGGCTCGGTTCCACCGCCCAATACAACAATGACGTCAGCGGTGACGCCTTCAGGCAAGGCGGGATAACGCCACTCGAGCGTACGAGCAAAAGCGGTGGCAGTGTATTTATTTCCGGCCACCACTAAAATGATGAAGGCGGTGAGAAGCAAACTAAATGCCAAGCGACGCTTCTTCCAAAAAACTAACGTAAAAATGAGCAGCAGAGTAACCAACCCGGCGGGATAAAGAAACAAGGGAAGAAGTTTCGAAAAGAAGATGTTCATTGCTGCCTTTCTAACAAGATAATTTATATCTAATTATATTGACTTTTCGTATAAAATTGTTATATACTATTGCATATCAAAAAGGAGGTAGTATGGATTACGGATATAACGAAGGACCCGGATTTCTGTTTTATTTGTTTTATTTTGCTGTTTTCGCTTTTTCAATCGTTTGTTTGTGGCGAGTCTATGTAAAAGCTGGAAAGCCAGGATGGGCTGCGATTGTGCCCATCTATAACATAATTGTTGAGCTTCAAATCATTGGCCGCCCAGTGTGGTGGTTGGTGTTGTTGCTGATTCCCTTGGTTAATATCGTTATCGGGATCATCATCATTTTTGACCTGGCAAAGGCTTTTGGCAAGAGTACCGGCTTTGGGTTTGGCTTGCTCTTCCTTTCACCTATTTTCATGGCAATTTTGGCTTTTGGAGATGCCAAATACATCGGACCGGTCGCCGCCGTTCAGCCAACAGTCTACACCCCGCCTTACACCCCTCCGCCAGCGCCCCCTGTACCACCGGCTGCATAATTCGTTAATCAATCACTCATAAACAAGAGTCCAACACTGGACTCTTGTTTTGTTTATAATACAATCAACAATATCGTTAAGCAATAAATCAGCGGGAGTGGGTTATAGTTAATTGATATGCCTTCAAATATTCCGGTTATACGAACCAAAACTCTTATCCCACGACGACGCAGCGAGATTCTTTCCCGCCCAAGGCTATTGTCGGTTCTGAATAATTTACTGGATCTCAAGCTTCTGATTATTGCCGCTCCGGCAGGATACGGCAAAACTTCGCTGCTGGTTGATTTTTCGCATCATACCCAGGTACCTGTTTGTTGGTTCGCTCTCGATCAGCTTGACAGTGACCCCAAACGCTTTATCGCCCATTTCATTCTGTCAATTCAGTGTAAATTCCCGGCTTTCGGTCAAATGGCTATGGCTGCACTCAATGATTTGAGCCAGGACGAGATGAACCTCGACCCGGTGATTTCTGCTGTCGTAAACGATGCCTATGAAAATATCTCGGAGCATTTCATTTTGGTGCTGGATGATTATCACCTGGTGCGCGAGAGTAAACCAATTGAGGCTTTCATTAACCGCATCATTCAAGAATCAGCTGAAAACTGTCATTACATTATCGCCTCACGCACCCTGCTGACGCTGCCTGACTTAAGCTTGCTCGTGGCGCGTTCACAAGTTGACGGTTTGAGTTTTGAAGAACTGGCATTCTTGCCAGAAGAGATCAAACAACTCATGGCTGTCAATTACCATCAAAGCATAAGTGACCAAAAGGCTGAGGAAATGATTACCCGCACAGAAGGCTGGATTACGGGCTTGCTGCTTACAGCCCAACTTTCACCACGCGGTTCTTATGAACGCAGCCGGATTGAGAAAGTTTCGGGGGTTGGAATTTATGAATACCTGACCCAGCAGGTCTTTGACCGGCAGCCGCTTTCCATGCAGAATTTTCTGCTGCGAACTTCAATTTTGGAAGAATTCGATGCTGCTCTGTGTGAAAAAGTGGTCGGCAAAGCACTGGGGTTGGCGGGGCAGAATTGGGACGAGGTGATTGAGAAAATTCAACGCGATAATCTCTTCGTCCTGCCTGTCGGAGATGAAACACTTTTTCTGCGTTACCATCATCTTTTTCGTGATTTTCTGCAAAATCGGATGCGTCTGGAACGCCCGGAAGAAACGCTGAAAATCGAAACTGCACTGGCACAACATTACGAGAGTGTGCAAGAATGGGAACGGGCAGTCTCCATCCATCTTCGGATCGGAACCCCAAAACAGCAGACTGAAATCATTCGTAAAGCTGCCCCAACCATGATTCTCAGCGGTCGTATGGTTACCCTGTCAGACTGGTTAAACACGCTTCCTGACAACCTCTCCGTAAAAATGCCGGAACTGATTTCAATTCGCGGCACAATTGCCATGCACAGGGGTGATTACCACGGCAGCCTGGATCTCTTGGATCGGGCGATTCTTGACCTGCGTGCCGCAGGCTCTGGTGAAGAACTCGCCGCCGCGCTTGTGAGGCGCAGCGCTGTAAATCGTCACCTTGGGCATTATGAGAACGCGCTAAAAGATGCCCATGACGCGATCGAGTTGACGAAGCCTCCCTTCGGTGCTCCACAAAATTATGCTGAAGCGCTGCGCGCCGAAGGGTTGGTGTACTACCAGCTTGGCGAGCTGAATGACGCACAATGGAAACTTCGGGAATCTTATCGCCGGTTTCAAGATTTAGGGTTGGAGTCAGATGCTGCCAAGGTGCTCTTGGATCTTGGCGTGGTGTATTCCGTTCGTGCAGATTATGACCAAAGCGAGAAATGTTATGCAGACTCGCTTGAGTATTGGCAGGCGGTACAAAACCCGCTCTGGCTGGCAAATGTTCTCAACAATATCGGCATGATTCAGTATTTGCGCAGCCAATATGAACAAGCGGTAATTACGCTTGAAAGATCGTTGGCATACGCTAAATTAGCAAACCCCAGGCTGGAAGGGTATGCGCTAACCAGCCTGGGCGACCTCTACCGCGATGTGCGCGCCTTAAAAGAAGCTCGACAGGCATACAACCAGGCGTTAATAATCGTTCAAGAAGCAGCTGATCTCTCATTGGTAATCTACCTCACGCTGGCACTGGCGGTGCTTGACCGTATTTCAGGCAATTTCTCCTCTGCGCAGGAAGGAATCTCATCTGCCATGAAGAAGGCGCAGAGCAGCGGCTCAAGATACGAGATTAACCTCTGTGCGCTCGAACAAGCAGTATTGGATTTAAAGAAGGGTAATGTTGAAAACCTCGAGGGTGTTTTTTCACAACTGGAAAACTTCTTCACTGCCGCCGGCTATCAACTTGAAGGATTCAAAGCCGCAACATACCTGAGGCTGACAACATTAAAAACAGGCTCTGACATGCTGTTTGATAACCACGAAAGTATCTCAGATGGAGTCGAGGTTAATTTCGGCCAGGCTTTGGTGCAAATTGGGTTGGAGTTCCGTGAAGAACTGATTCAGAGTCAGTCACATGCCAATCCCCTCTCATCCTGGACTCAATTATTAGCGAATGTAAACGCCTTCGAGCAACTTATACCGCAAATTCATCGCATCATTCGTCATCATTCCTCGACAGTGGAGTTCACGAATCCCAAGCTGACCATCCGCGGGTTTGGACGCATGCAGGTTAAGGTAGGCAACCGCACCATAACCGGAAAAGATTGGAAAACCCAGGTTGTGCGTGACCTCTTTTTCTATCTCCTCTCGCATCCTGAGGGTGTAACCAAAGAAGAAGTTGGGTTGGCTTTTTGGCCAGAGGCTGATAGTGACACGGTAAAGCTGCGTTTTAAAAACACGATCTACCGTTTAAGAAGAGCCATCGGCAAAGAAAGTATTACTTTTGAAGATGACCTGTATCGATTCAATCGCACCATCGATTATGACTACGATGTGGATACTTTTAATTTTGAATTGGCGAATGCAAAGAGGGAAAAAGGAACAAAGAAAGAGTTCGAGCATTTCCGCGCAGCCATTGCCAGCTACCACGGCACTCTACTCCCCAAGTTAGATCAAGAATGGGTGATGCTGCCAAGAGAACAATATCACCAAGCTTTTATGAACACCGTTTTATCGTTGATGAATTTGTATCATAAAGCCGGTAAATACGCTCAGGCTGTTGCTCTGGCAAACCGTGCGCTTGAAGAAGATAATTACAATGAAGAAATTTACCGTTCTTCGATGATGGCTTATTCGGCATTGAACGACCGATCCGCCATTTCGCGTCAGTTTGAACATTGCAAGATCGTATTAAAAAGAGACCTCAACCTGGAACCCTCATCGCAAACAACCAGCTTGTATGAAACCTTGATGCGGAAATGAACCATTACCTGAGGTTACAACTGACCTGAAAGAGACAAATAACGTGCCAGTCTCTCAATTCTCGGAGTTAAACTTTATGATATTTACCTGGTTTTTGAGTGCAAAATGCATCCTGTTTTGCATCCTGTATGCTGGCATAATAATCAAATAACTGATCAAACTATAAAACCTAAGGAGTTTTACAATGAAATCACTTACAAGCAAAGCAAAATTGGTTTACTTCGTCCTCATCCTCGTTGTCTTCGCACTCGCAGCTGGCGCGCCTTTTGCCACTGGTTCTGTTGGCGGATAATTACCCCATAAATGATCCTTGTTGCCGCCGTCTTGATAGGACTGGCCGCCGGGATCTTGAGGGCAAGGGCTGGGGGAAGAGAATATCGGGTATTTGAACTTAGAGCAACCCTATTGGTGCTGGTAGCGTTTATACCCCAACTTCTCATCTTTTTCCTTCCGTTTAGCCGAACACAGATTCCAACCAACATCGCGTCCATCCTTCACATCACTTCGCTATTAGCACTGATTGTTTTTTCGTTCTTTAATATCCAAAAGACAAGTTTCTGGCCAATCATTACCGGCTTTTTGATGAATGCCTTGGTTATTGTGCTGAATGGCGGTTGGATGCCCATCAGCCCCGACACAATGCAAAAAATCAACGCCGGAACCTGGCAAATCGGAAACCGTGTTGGCTTTAGCAAAGACATTTTGCTGCAGCGAGATGAAACCAGGTTATGGTTCCTAAGTGACAGATTTACCTTACCCGCCTGGTTAAATTACCAGGTAGCTTTCAGCCTGGGCGACATTTTTATTTTTGTCGGTATCATCTCTCTGCTTTGGTCTCTTGGCGGAGCGAAGAAGGATAAAGTTAAGGAGTAAGAAAATGAGTAATATTTTTCATGATTATCATCGTCACGATGAGGGCATTCTTCAGCAGGAGCGTGAGTATAGCCGTATCCTGACAGCAGCCGTTGTTAACGAAAAATTTCGCAAATTATTATTAACCAACCCCGGTGTGGCAATCAAAAAAGGGTTTGCAGGTGAAGCTTTCCATCTCGGTGCAGAAGATACCCGCCGTATTGCCGACATTAAAGTAACAACCTTGGCAGAATTTGCCCGACAGATGAAAGCTGCAGCCCCGAAACACCCCGCACCTGTTTTGGATTAATTTCTCTCAACCATTCTGTATTCTCACCTGCGAATTTCGCGGGATCGATTACTTGTTTTCACCAGGGTCTGTTGTATGACTCATACAATCAATCGTGTGCAGAGGGTCGATACCCTCAAAGCAGCAGTTGACAGCCTATCTTTGAAAGAAAAGAGGGCTGAGCTTACCGATTTTAACCCTTTCAGCACCAACACCGAAAATATTGAATCACTGACTCAAAACGCTGCACGGCAAATCGCTGAGCTTCTTGAAACTGACGAATGTCAGATTTTACTGGCCGGTTTCAACGGTCAGTGCCGCTGCCGATCATTTTTCTCCAAAACTACGGCAGAGATTTATCCGGCGAACAAGATCAACCCTAAGCTGATGGAAGAAACCTGTAACAGACTGCTGAATCTGCCCGAAAACATACACCGCTACCTGACACAAGCACAACTCTCCGACGAAGAAAAAGCCAACCTGGAACTCAGCCCAAACTTGTTTTATTGGATTGTTCCTGTGAAGATTAAACCTCGCGATTTTATGTTGCTCATCTTGGGGCGATCTTTCGCCAACGATCCCTCTGTTTTTTCAAATGATGAATATTACATGGTAGACCTGATAGCCGACCAGTTAGTGAGCGTCATTGCCCGCACACAAACATGCGAACGCATCGAGCCATTATCCATTGAACCCTTGGTAATCTTTTTAAAAACACTTGAAAACCGCGGCTTGCACAACGCCTCGCATAGCCGGCAAATGGCAGTTTATTCAGAGAAACTGGCGGCACTGTATCACTTTTCCGCCCGAGAAACGCGAGAACTGTGCTGGGCGGCTTTGCTGCACGATGTTGGTAAGATCTGCGTAAGCGATAGCATCCTCAAGAAAACCACCACGCTGACTTCAAATGAATGGGAAATTATTAAGACCCATCCCAAGATAGGCGCCCAAATTGTCGGCGGCGTATCGGGTCTTGAAAAGATCGCGCCGTTAATATTTGCACATCATGAGCGCGTTGATGGAAAAGGCTACCCGCTGGGCTTGAAAGGAGATGACATTCCTTTGGGTTCGCGAATCCTTTCGATTGTTGATGCTTACACCACCATGATTTCCGGACGGCCGTACCAGGCAAAGTACACGCATGATGAAGCGTTGATGGAGTTAGCCAACCACTCAGGTTCGGCTTTTGACCCACAGGTATTGGAAAATTTTTTCAGTATATTTGATTGATTTTTAACTTGACATTTTCGCTTGGTTCCAAGCGTTCGAACAATTCTTCGCTGAAGGGGGAAAAAGGAAACGGATGGCTATGGGCTTGAGCCATCCGTTTCCTTTGCTATCAACACTTGAATTATCCATCAAGGCGAAGTTCTTTTCGAAGCTGCTGAACAGCACCCCGTGCAGCTTCACGCCCGGCTTCGATGATCAACGAGCTGTCTTTGAAACCCCATGGGGGAAAATTCGACACCTCTGGACGAATATAACAATTGGATTGATCCTCTGCCGGTCTCGCAGAGCGATTGTGCATAATTGTCATCATAAAAACCAATACTTCAAACAAGCTCTGAGGATTCTTCCCTTGCCCGATGTGATGCGACACATCGCTCGAAATCAGATATTTTCCGCCCATGGCTCTCACTTGCTCGACGGGCAAGTTGTCGACCACACCCCCATCAACAAGCATGAGATTGTTGATTAAGACGGGCGAAAACAATCCGGGGATTGCCGCGCTAGCCCGCACTGCAGGGGCGAGAGGTCCATCCTCTAACACCACCCTTTCACCATTACTGATGTCGCAGCAAATCGCGGCAAACGGGATGTTAAGATCTTTAAACTCTATATCACCAAGTTTCTGCCGTAAGAACTCCTCCATAGGCTGCGTGTCAAAAACAGAAAGAGACTGTCGTTTTGAAAGCTTGATCAGGGTTGGCCAGCTCATGGAGCGAAAGAGCGTCTCTATTTCAGATAATGGTATGCCCGCGCAATAAGCTGCTCCTACCAACGCCCCTGCGCTGGTTCCGGCAACAAAATCGGGCTTGATTCCATTTTCTTCCAATACCTGCAAAACGCCAACATGCGCTGCGCCTAATGTTGCTCCGCCGCTCAGCGCGATGCCGATGGTTTTTCGTTTGAAAATAAACGGGAAGTTTTTAACCAGCTGATTCATCATTTTATTTACTGCCTCTCATAGTAATAGATTCGAAGGATGCATCAAACCGAACCTGAAGCGTAGTTCAAGTATAATTTTCAAACATATTTTATCCTATGATTGGCGGAGTGATTAATGAGTATTACTGACGCACTACAACAAGAGATTGTTGAGGGAGAGATTTTGGCGGTACAGGTGGGGCTATGGCGTACAGCAGTGCTTGCCAAAACAGAAAATGGAATCCGATGTGGTCTGGCTGCATCTTTATCCAACCAGGATGCCCGCAATAAAAAATTATTTGCCGTGAAAGATGCTGGAAGATTACACACTAAGGGCTATCGCGAGTTGGCCGCAATGATCGATTCCACCAGTCAAACCGAAGCTTCCATTGGGTTGGCAACTATTAATGCGCTGCTGCCCGCTGAACCCCTGCCGTTTATTGAAGAAAACGCCAGTAAGTACCTGACAGAGCATTGCTCTGGTAAGAAAATCGCTCTAATCGGGCATTTCCCTTTCATCGAGCTTCTACGTGGTAAATTTCAAAATCTTTGGGTGTTCGAATTGAACCCGCGCGATGATGATCTACCTGCTGCCTTAGCCCCAGAGTATCTGCCGCAGGCTGATGTTGTGGTGCTCACTGCAACGACCTTGGTGAACCATACTTTTGAGGGTCTTATGCCATATTGCCAAAACGCAACTCGGGTTCTTATGGTTGGCCCCAGTACACCAATCAGCTCTGTTATGTTTAATTCTGGTCTTACCACCCTTTCAGGGACAATTGTACTCAAACCTGAAGAAACCCTATTGGGAATCGGACAGGCGGGTTCGATGCATGCTTTGCAGGAACAGGGCTATGTAAGGCAAGTTACTACAGAAAAGGTATAAGCTTTTTCAACCCGTTGTTTCCAATCAGGGTAAGTTTCGGGCTGGCGCTTCGCTGTGCCACGTCCATCTTACCCTGGTGAGCAGGCTGAGATAATTTTTTCTTTAAGCTCGCTGAGTACATTGGCCCGGTTTTCGACGGCGAGGTAAACTACTTCAGCATCTGGCCAGTGCATGGCAGCGATATTGCTGAGCAAATTCCGAACCACAATCACGGCTACATCGAAGTCATGTGTGTTTATCATTGGGATGGCAGAGACGAATCCCCGCCCTCTTTCAAACTCAAGCGGACCCAATTCATCAATGATGAATACCTGGCAAGGTAAAGCTTTTTCGATAACCTGATTCCCCCAATCAACCACTTCTGCATTGAACTGCCAGCGCATAGTAGACAGCTCATCATCAATCGCGCGGGTGTTTAGTTCTGCCAGCCGTTTTACCTGCCCTTGATGCAAATCGACCAGATCTATGCTGGTTTTTTCACCATTTGTAAAAACTGGAGGGGAGATCAAGCCTTCAATGTGTAGTTCTTCGTGTTTAAGATCATCAATCAAGTTCAGCAATAACGAAGTTTTTCCGGAACCGATTTCACCACTGAGAACTATGATGATTCCATTTCCGGAACTCATGCCAGTCTTTCCATCGACTTCACAATCAACAATCCATCCAAATGCATCACTTCGATCGGCGTACCGTAAGTCAGGCTCAACTTGTCATTCGTAAATGTCGTTTCCATTGAACCTGCATCCAATACCTGACCAGCGCGCATCAACACAAGAGAATCTGCAACCAGAGCTGCGGCTTCGGGATCATGGGTGGTGAAGATTACAGTTGTTCCATTGTTGCGTAATTGATGCATCAGCCGCAAGGTAATGTTGCGATTAGCAAGGTCGAGATGTGAAGAAGGTTCATCCAGCAATAGGATTTTGGGTCTTTGCGCCAAGGCTCTGGCGAGCGTCACGAGTTGTTGTTCGCCACCGCTCAGTGCCAACACAGAACGGTTGGCAAGCATCTCGATGCCGATCTCCTTCAATGCGCTGCCTGCAATTTCAATATCTTTTTCACTGGGAAGCTCGAGTGGTCCTAAATAAGGCGCTCGACCGAGCAGTACATATTCGAGTACGGTATATTCAAAAGCCAGGTTTTCAGATTGTGGAACAAGACCGATCCACTGGCTCAGTTCATTTCGAGAATAGTGCCCAAGCGGTTTATTGATTAAATTTATCGATCCCTTGGAAGGATGTTTCAAACCCAAAAGAAGGTGGAGCAGTGTGGTTTTTCCCGCGCCATTAGGGCCAAGAATTGCAGTTACTGTTTGAGGGAGAATTGAAAAACTAACCGCTTCAACTGCTGATGGAGTGCCCGGGTTGTATGAAAAACTCAGGTTTTCGATGGTTAATATTGGCGCGGTCATTTGGCAATCCTCATGTTCCTGCTTGTCATAATGATAAGGAAGATTGTGGCGCCAAGCAGCGAAGTGATAATGCCGAGCGGAATTTCTCCAACGGTGAGCGTTCTGGCAATATCATCGCAGAGAATCGCAAATACTGCACCCAATGACATACTTAACGGAATAAACTCGGCCGCGTTGGCGCTGGTGGCTTTGCGCGCGATGTGTGGAATGATCAAGCCAATCCAACCGACGATGCCAGCAACTGAAACAACCACTGCGGTTACAGCTACGCTGGCTACCAACAAGAGCGTACGCTCTCTACCTACTGCAACACCCAACGAGAATGCTGTTTCATCGCTCAACGATAAAAGATTCAACCGCCATCGCATCAGATATATGATTGTTAGACCGATAATAATTACAGGCAGTATATAAAAAAGGTCAGTCCAGGTTACCGCATACAGCCCACCCAATAGCCAGAAGACAATCTCAGGAAGTTGTGACGTTGGGTCAGCCAGATATTTCAACACTCCCAACCCCGCCGAGAAAAAAGCGGAGACTGCGATACCAGAAAGAATGAGTCTGAGCACCCACCCGCCGTAACGGATTCGGCGTGCGATAAAATATGAAAGTACCAAACCCAGCAGTGCAAAAAATGTGGCGCTTACTTCAATAATAAAAGGCGATGTAACCATTAACAAAATGGCCAGCGCAGCGCCAAAACCAGCACCCTGAGTAACACCCAAGAATCCCGGCTCAATGAGTGGGTTGCGAAACAACATTTGCATTACGCCACCTGCTGCTGAAAGAGACATCCCCAAAAGCGCAGCTGTGATCAACCGCGGAAGGCGCAGGTTGAAAACCAACTGTTGGGCAAGTTCATCGGTTTGTAGAACATGCAGCGGGATAAAAAGGGGTTTCGGGTATCTGCCACTAAATAATGAGACACCCAACACTAACAATGGAAAGGCTATCAGGATAATTGTGTTGATGATTTTTTTTGTTTTCAACTTAGATTCCAGAATAATGGGGTAGTTGTTACCAACTACCCCATAAGTTAGACTGATCAGGCAATAATAATCTTAGAGGTCGCCTTTTACAAGGGGCAGGATAGTCTCTGTAATTGTGGCTTCATCAAGGTTGTAGTAATCTTGATAGAACCTTTTAACTTCGTCCATCATGTTGATAGAGCTGAACAAATCAGGATGAAGTTTTGTAGCGATCCATGTCATACCCAATGTCCAGCGTGTATCGGGTTGATCCCAACTTTGAAAATCCACCGGGAAAGCGTATAACTGGTTGTTCTTCACAGCATCCAGCAAAGCCCACTTGCTGTCAGCTTTTAACCCAGCAACGATATCCTGGGCATTCCCCTTATAATCGACAAGGAGAATAACCTGCGGATCCCATACAGCTACCTGCTCGAAAGTAATCGTTGTCCAGCCATCGGTCGGAACATCTGACCAAACTGGTATACCACCGGCCATCTCAACCATTGAGGTTTGCAGCCAATCCAAAGGTGGAACCTTGAAGGCAATTTCTCCACCCTTATCAGAGTATTGTAATAAGAGGACGGATGGTTTTTCTTCTTCTTTCAATTCGCTGGTGATGTCGGTAATTCGGGCACTGTTTGCAACATTCAAAGCCACAATTTCTTCAGCCCTTGCAGTGTTGCCAAACAACTCACCCAGCATCATGATGTCTTTATTGATAGCGTCAGCCGATTCGAGATCTAAGTAAAGTACCTTGATGCCGACTTGTTCCAACAGGTCGCCTACATCCTTCTTCAGGTATGCTTTTAGCAAAACCACATCGGGTTGCAATGGTGCAATCTGCTCCGCACTGGATCCACTTTCGACCTGTGTCATGTTAGCCGCTTCTGGGAAAATCATTTTGATGAAGTCATTTGGTGTTTGACTGCCTGGAACATAAGCTACTACACGCTCTCTGGCTTCAGGAAACAGGAACGCAGCATTGGCGATCATAAAGCCTGCTTTACCTGAAATCACGATCCGTGTGGGATGTGAATCAAATTCAACGGTACGGTCAAGCACATCAGTAACAAGCACTTTTTCAGCAGCGGGGGCTTCAGTTGGAGCCTGTGTCTCCACTACTTCTGGTGCTTGCGTGGCGGGTGGCTCAGTAGCTACTGGTGTTGCCTGAGGCGCAGCCGTACAAGCAGCCATCAGACTTCCGATTAAAACAAAAAACACAAACAACTGTAAAGCTCTTTTCACTTTTCACCTCTTTGAGTGTGTATTATTGGGATCTGGGTTTTGAGCCAGATCAACCATTCAACCATTGATTGGATTTGAGAATAACGGAAGTTCCTGGTAAGGT
The DNA here is from genome assembly GCA_018060515.1 of Anaerolineaceae bacterium. Taxonomy (GTDB): domain Bacteria; phylum Chloroflexota; class Anaerolineae; order Anaerolineales; family Anaerolineaceae; genus UBA6107. The sequence continues at coordinate 39,337 of JAGOVY010000001.1, forward strand.
CAGCAAAACTCCCTGATAATTTCGGCGGCACATCAGAACCGAAGATGTTTTCTAACCAGCGCTGACAGGTATTAATTTGTTGATCTATGAGTGGTTCAAGGTCGTTGGGTTGGTATTCTGAAATGAAGTAGATTCTTAGCAGAAATTCATGGCGAAAACCACTAGGATGAATAGCCGGTTCGCGAAGCCAACGCCGTACTGCTTCCTCACCTTTCACAGTGAGCCTATACTCTGTGCGCGCTGGTCTTTGGCTCTCACTCGCTTGGATGTTGCCCTGGATAAACCCACGCAGGGCAAGTTTCTCCAATTGGGCGTATAAATTTGATATCTTTACATTCCAGATCATTCCCACGCCATTGCTGTCTGATATATGTTTATGTAGGTCGTAACCATGGCTGGGTCCAGGCAATAGTAAGGCCAGGAGCGTGAGTTCAGAAGTGGAGAGAGGAGATTCTTTATTGGTCATATTATGATTATTCACCTATTGAATACTATTATAACATAAAACGACTTAGAAAACCAAGTTATAATAAGAGCAAAACTACTCAGTAAGAAAGGATTTTGAAATGGCAGGACAAAATATCGATCTGGCCAAGTTATTCGGCAATGTTGCGACAACCCTTGATGAGAATAAATCCACTTTGAACAAAGCGGATAGTTACAATCATGATCATGGGGACAATATGGTGCAAATCTTCGAAGTGGTCACCCAGGCGGTAAAAGCAAAAAGCAACGCTACACCAGCTGAACAATTGGCATATGCCAGTGAACTTCTGCAGTCGAAAACTCAGAGCGGATCGGCAAAATTGTACGCCCAGGGGTTACAGGATGCCTCAAACAAATTTTCTGGACAAAAAGCAATCTCAGCCGAAAATGGCGTTCAACTGCTGCAAGCCTTAATGGGCACGCAAAACAAGGTAGCCCCTGAAACCCTAAAAACTCAGGTTAAGCAAAGTGCTAGCCAACAGGCTGGTGCTGACTTATTAGGCTCGCTTCTCGGCGGTTTAGGTGGCGCATCTCAAAACCAGGCTGATGATGCCGGAGATATGTTGGGGTCACTTCTTGGCGGTTTGGTTGGTGGTCAGCAAAGCGCTACTGCGAACAACGGTGCCGGTGATTTGTTAGGTTCGCTCTTGGGCGGGCTTGCTGGTGGTTCAGGCGGAGATGGACTCGCAGATGGCAAGCTGGATGTTGCCGATTTGCTTACTGCCGGAATGTCTTATATGCAGGCAAAGCAATCCGGCAGCACCGACCTGAATGCACTTCTCAGTGCTGTGATGGCTGGCAGCCGCATGGGTTCGCAGGATTATCGCACCCAATCAGGCACACTGGTGGCAAACACACTGCTACAAAGCCTCACAAAAATGAAGAAATAAACAGCTCTTTAAGTTGGTGAAAAATCTGGTTCTTCCAGCCAGGAACACTCCCGCAGGCAAAACGTTTGCGGGAGTTTAGTTTTTTCTGCCTCGAATACGGTTTATAATTGTGCCGGCGAACCACCCTTCAGGTTATCTTGCAGGCTGCCAATTCTTTAATGGAGCGTACATGAGCCTCCACAAGCACACACCAATTGAAGCGTCAACAGCGCAAAAAGATCACCTGTTGCCGCAAATTTCATCGCTGCCCTATTTTCGTGGGTTGCTGCGGGCGGTAGAAGCTCGCTTTTACGAAAACATCGAGCTCCCTTCTCCAACCTTCGACCTGGGCTGCGGTGATGGTCATTTCGCTTCACTGGCATTTAACCGAATACTCGAAGTTGGCCTCGACCCATGGGAAAAACCTCTGCAAGAAGCAAAAGCTCGCGGTGTTTATGCTACAACAGTGCTTAGTCCGGCCAGTGCAATCCCCTACCCCAACGAAACATTTGCCAGCGCAGTCAGCAATTCTGTGCTCGAGCATATTCCAGAGCTCGACCCAGTGCTGCAGGAACTCAACCGAGTGATGCGGCCCGGCGCGCCATTCATTTTTTGTGTTCCCAACCATCGCTTTCTCGCGACTCTCTCCATTGGCAAGTGGTTAGACCGGCTGCACTTGCGCGCACTGGGAGACTCTTACCGCCGCTTCTTCAACCATATTTCCCGTCATCACCATTGCGATGATGCCACAGTGTGGCAAACTCGCCTGCTGAACGCCGGGTTTGAAATCGTCGATTGGTGGGATTACTTCTCGCCACGTTCACTTCGCATTCTCGAATGGGGGCATTATTTCGGTGTGCCTTCGCTGGTTTCGCACGCTCTCTTCCGCAAGTGGATTCTCGTTCCGCATCGATGGAACCTTTTTTTCACCAGCATTATTACCCGCCCCACCTACAACGAGCCGGCAATACAAAAAGAAGGTGTCTACACTTTTTATATTGCCAGAAAAATGAATCACGGAAAATAAACCCATGGACGAACCCAGCCTGCTTGATTACCTAAAAGAAAGGCTTAACCTTCGCAGGATTCTTACCGGTGAACGTATAACTGATTCAGCCATTGCTCCGCATGAGGTGGAAAGCCTGCCTGAACCTGTTCCAGTCAGTTCGCCGCCTGTTCTTGGGTTCCCGTGGCGCTCATTGTTGGCGCTTGTGATGGGCTTGATTGGGCAGCGTTTTTTTGAACCAGGCGCTCTTACTCCCCAGCTGGGGATTGGGTTCTACTTTATTGCCTTCGGATTGTTGGTATTCGCTTTGCTCAAAGGAGAATGGCGTGCCGCTCCAATTCCACGAACGCAGGAAACAGGCTTTAATGCTTCAGTTAACAAAATGCCGCTGTTTTATCTTGCTCCTCTGCTGGTAATCAGTTTCTTCGCCTTTAGCGGAAACCGGTTTAGCGGCATCAACCTGATTTTGTGGACAGTTACTCTCATTGCCGCGCTGGCCGCTTTCTGGCAGAGAGGTGAAAGAGAAGAAGGTCAGCTCTCCTTCAAAACCCGTATTCAAAATCTGCTGCAGCGCAAAACATTAACCCTGCACCTGAACTGGTGGACTGTGCTGATAGTTGCGGTATTCGCCATCAGCGCCTGGTTTCACCTCAGCCAGCTCAATGCCGTTCCGCTGGATATGACCAGCGATCATGCGGAAAAAATCCTCGATGTCAACGCGGTTTTGAATAGCCAGTTTTCAATATTCTTTCCGCGTAATTCTGGGCGCGAACCGCTTCAGTTTTATCTTACAGCCGCTCTGGTGCGTTTTTTAGGGCAGGAACTCGGTTTCACCACCCTCAAACTGGGCATGGCGGTGGCGTTCCTGGTTTCATTGGTTTACGTCAATCGATTGGGAAAAGAAATCGGCAGTCGTTGGACTGGCTTATTTGCCCTGCTGCTGGTGGGTATTGCAGCCTGGACGAATATCCTCGCCAGGTCAGGCATGCGCCTGGTATTAACACCGGTATTCGTCGCCCCAGTTTTGTTCTACCTTCTGCGTGGGCTTCGTCTATTCCGGCGCAATGATCTAATCTTGGCTGGCATCTTTCTAGGCTTCGGGCTTATGGGGTATTCCGCTTTTCGGATTATGCCGTTGGTAGTGCTGCTCACCCTGGTAATTTTTCTCGTTTATCATCCTCAGGCCAGCCAACACAAGGGTTTTTTCTTTGCCTTTGGCGTCATGGTGATTTTCGCACTTATCATGGCGCTGCCGCTGCTGCGCTTCACGCTGCAGTATCCCGAGCTGATTGCCTATCGCACCGTCACCCGTATGACTGGCGCCGAACAGACAATTTCCGACCCAATTCTGATTGTTTTTTTGCGTAATTTCTGGAATGCCTCATTGATGCCCTTCTGGCGCAACGGCAATACCTGGGTGATCTCAGTAATTAATCGACCTGCGCTTGACCTTGTTTCTGCAAGCTTATATTTATTAGGAATTGTCACTCTGATATATACATGGCTGCGGCAGAAGGTTTGGCAGTATCTGGCGCTGCTCATTGCCATCCCCGTCTTGATGCTGCCTTCAATCTTCGCCTTGGCTTTTCCGCTTGAAAACCCATCTCTCAGCCGCGCCGGCGGCGCGATTATTCCAATTCTGCTTGCGGCTGCCGTCGCACTCGAAAGTATCGTCATCAGCTTGTGGCGGGCTGCAAGAACTTCAGGCGCTAAAACGCTGGTCGTGCTGACCTGTTGCGCACTTTTGTTTACTTCTGCGGTGCAGAATCATGATCTGGTTTTCAACCAATACCGCCTGCAATACCAAAACGCCACCTGGAACACAAAGCAGATGGGAGAAATTGCCAGGAACTATGTGGAGTGGATTGGCAGCCCAGAAAGTGTATTTGTGCTGGCTGTGCCGCACTGGGTGGATACACGTTTGGTAGCGATGAATGCTGGCTTCGTAGATCGTGATTTCGCCATTTGGGCAGACGATCTGGAATCAACCACTTACATGTCAGAAGCTAAACTCTTTTTTGTGAAGGCAAGCGACACTGAGGGTATGGAAAAACTGATTCAGCTCTATCCGAGCGGGTTCAGCCAGTTGCATAACAGCCCGGCACCGGGGCGGGAATTTTATACCTACCTGGTTCCCCCCGCCATCACAGGTCAATTCCAAAATTAGGTTAGCGCTTCAGATGGACAAAATACTGGTAGCGGTCGCCGCGGTAGAGAATCTTCACGAATTCAACCGGTTTTCTCTCTTGCGAGAATAACAAGCGTTCATTCAATAATAAAGGCGCTCCAGCAGCAATATTCAACAATGCCGCTTCTTCAGGTGTTGCCAGCGTCACTTCGAGCGTTTCATCCGCTTCTGTCGGGATGATGTGGAATTTTTCTGCCAGAATGCGATAGAGTGAACCTGCCGCCGCCATTTCTTCAGTGGTTATTTGCTGATCATCTGCCAATACTAGGTAAGAAGTCTGTAAGCCGATCGGAACCCCATCACCGAGACGCACACGCTCAATGCGATAAACCGTACTGCCTGGCGGCAGTTCCAGGCGCTGTAATACCCTCGGCGCCGGTTCCACCCGCTCAATGCTGCGGATGATTTGCCCGGGTTCAATGCCCCGCTTGGTCAGATCTTCTGAAAAACTGGTCAAGTCCATCCACCCTTTTTGCAGTTTTTTGGGCGAGACGAAAGTGCCCCGTCCCTGTTCACGATAAAGATAGCCCTGCTGCACGAGAGAATCAATTGCCTCGCGCGTGGTCGTTCGGCTGACGTTATAGAGCTTCTCCAACTGGCGCTCAGATGGAATGGCGGCGCGCGGCGGCCATTCGCCATCTTCGATCTTTTGGCGTAAAATGGAAGCAAGCTGGTAATACTTTGGGATTATGTTATGAGGATCAACGGTTCTTGACATTTTTCCCTTGCGTGGTAAAATAACTCTATATTGGTAATGTGGTCATTACCAGTTAGATTATCCGCCTTAATTCATGATTCGTCAAGAGTGGAGTGCCGCAATTCATGAGCCAGGTTTCAGAAAACGACATCCATGAAATCGTCAAACGGGTCGTGCGCCTGACGCTCGGCAGCGATTCAGCCGCCTCTGCCCCCATTCAACAAGAAAAAACGCCGCTTTCAACCCCGGTGACAACTGTATCGGATCCTGTTAAAGATGTTCCGGCACAACGCGTGGTCGCCATCGGCACAGACCATGGCGGTGTAGAAATGAAGAAAATTCTCATCAAAGACCTCACAGAAATGGGCTATAACGTGTTCGATTGCGGTACAAACTCAACCGAGCCGGTGGATTACCCCGACATTGCTTACGCGGTGGCATTACTGGTTGCGCAAGGAAAAGCCTGGCGCGGTGTAATCCTCGACGGTGCTGGAATCGGATCTTGTATGGCGGCGAACAAAGTGCAGGGTATCCGCGCCGCGTTGTGCTATGATTATGCTACGGCGGTTAATAGCCGCGAACATAATGATGCCAACGTTCTCACACTTGGTGCCGGTTTGATTGGCAACAATCTCGCCAGACAAATTTTAAAGACATGGCTTGCCACTGAATTCGGCGGCGGCAGACATGCAAAACGCGTGGATAAAATAATGGAAATTGAAACTAAACCTTACAACGACGGGATGAGGAAATGACACCGGATCTAAAGACGATTGAAACTCTGGTGGAAATCATCACCCGCGAGGTGCTATTGGCGATGGTTGAAGAGGAGGAGAGACAGAAGAACCCTGCTGGAGCAACCTGCCTCATTGAAGTAGCTGATGGAGTTAAGGTAAAAACCTGCTTCGATAACGCTGGGCGCGTAATCAGCGCCGGCGCCGAACGGCTAACCTCTACTGTTGGCATCATCCCTGAAGATCATTCACTGGCAGGAATGATTGACCATACGTTGTTAAAACCCGATGCAACCAGCGACAAAATCGCGCAATTATGTTTTGAAGCCCGAAAATACCATTTCGCTTCTGTATGTGTCAACCCAACACACGTAAAGCTATGCGCAGACTTATTGAAGGGTTCAGAAGTCAAAGTCTGTACGGTCATCGGCTTTCCACTTGGAGCCACCTCCGCCGAAGTCAAAGCTTTTGAGACTCGAAACGCACTGGATAATGGCGCCACGGAGATCGACATGGTGATTAATATTGGCGCTCTCAAAGCAGGCGAAAATGCGCTCGTCGCTCGTGATATCCGCGGTGTGGTTGAGGTTGCTCACGCTGCCATGGCATTGGTAAAAGTGATCATCGAAACATCATTACTGACCGATGAAGAAAAAGTAATCGCCTGCCTGCTTGCCAAAGAATCCGGAGCGGATTATGTGAAGACTTCAACAGGCTTTTCAGGTGGCGGAGCCACCGTGCACGACATCGCCTTGATGCGCCGCGCCGTCGGCCCGGGCTTAGGCGTCAAAGCTTCTGGCGGCATCCACACCCACGAAGAAGCCGAAGCATTGGTTGCCGCAGGGGCAACCCGCATTGGCGCCAGCGCCGGCGTAAAAATTATCCGCGCTGACCAAGCCGCAAACCCTGCACCACAGTCAAAGGCTTATTAACCGGAGGAGACTATGCTGATCGCAAGAGTGATCGGAACCACGGTTTCGACAATAAAAAACGAGAAACTTACCGGGCGGAAATTGCTCATTGTGCGCCAGACAGATGAGCATGGCGAGCCTGTCGGCAAGCCTTTCGTAGCGATTGATACCGTTGCCGCTGGCGTCGGCGACCTTGTGCTGACCGCTGCAGGTTCAAGCGCGCGCCAAACTGAAATCACCAAAGACACTCCGGTTGACGCGGTGATTATGGCGATGATTGATTCATTGGAAGTAGACGGAAAAACAACATTCCGCAAGAGTTAATAGTATGGCTGATCTCGACCAGGATCTAATTTCTATTCAAGAAGCGCGCAACCTCGCCAGCCGGGCTTTTATCGCCTGGACGGAATGGTCGAAAGCCTCTCAGCAAGACGTCGATCGTGTCTGCGCAGCCATGGCTGCCGCCGCCTTTAACGCCGCAGACCGCCTGGCGCAACTGGCACACGACGAAACAGGTTTTGGTCATGCGAGCCACAAACGCCTCAAAAACGAGTTTGCTGCACAGAATGTGTGGCAAAGTATTCGAGACGTCAAGACAGTCGGCGTCATCCAGCATGATGTTGAAAAGAAACTTTATCAGATTGCCTGGCCGATGGGTGTGGTCGCTGGGCTCACCCCAAGCACCAACCCAACCTCAACGGTGATCTACAAAATTCTCATCGCCGTAAAAGCGCGTGATGCAATCGTCATTGCACCTCACCCTTCTGCCGCTCAATGCAGTTATGAAGCAGCCATGTTGATGGCAAAAGCCGCAGAAGAAAACGGCGCGCCGCAGGGTCTCGTCTCTTGTATGAGAAATGTCAGCCTTGCGGGCACGCAAGAACTGATGAATCACAAGTATGTTGCGCTCATCCTCGCCACCGGCGGCACCCCGATGGTGCGTGCGGCGCATTCCACCGGCAAACCTGCTATCGGCGTTGGCCCGGGGAACGTCCCGGCTTATGTGGATCGTTCGGCTGACCTCGAAAAAGCCGCCCGATACATCACCGCCAGCAAGGCGTTTGATTGCTCAACCATCTGCGCCACTGAACAAGCGGTGGTAGCTGACAAACCAATTGCCCGGGCTTTACAGCAGTTAATGGAAAAAGAAGGCGCATTCTTCACTGATGAAAATCAAACCAACCTGCTGCGCCAGCTGCTGTTTACTCAAGAAGGGGCGATGGTGTCTTCAACCGTGGGCAAACCCGCGCAATACCTGGCGGCCCTGGCAGGTTTTGACACTCCACCGGGAACCCGCGTTCTCGTCACCCGATTAAAGCGCGTCGGTAAAGAAGAAGCACTTTCGCGCGAAAAACTTACCACGGTACTTGGCTGGTATGAAGAAGAAGGCTGGGAAGCCGGCTGTGAACGCTGCATCGAGCTGATCCAGTTTGGCGGGCGCGGACATAGTTTGGTGATTCACGCCACCGATGAAAAGGTCATCATGGCATTCGGGCTTGAAAAACCCGTCTTTCGGATCGCTGTGAATACTATGTCTTCTCTGGGTGCCATAGGTTTGACCACCGGGGTATACCCTTCGCTCACCCTTGGCGCAGGCGGCGTGGGTGGGTCAATCACAGGTGACAACGTCACTGTGCACCATTTATTCAATATCAAACGCCTCGCCTACGAAACTACTTCTCCTCCACCCGCTGCACTCGCGCCGGCGAATTCAACAACTGGCGCTTCAACTCATGAAGTTGAACAGGCTGTGTGGAATGTTGTGCAGGAAATATTAAAATTACAAATCTAATTAAGTACCAGAAAGGATGAAGAAATGGCATTAGATACAGCATTAATCGCGTTGGGAATGGTTGAGACCAAAGGACTTGTCGGCGCAGTAGAAGCAGCTGACGCAATGGTCAAAGCAGCAAACGTTGTCCTCATCGGTTCAGAGTATGTGGGCGGCGGTTTCGTCACAGTGATGGTGCGTGGTGATGTCGGCGCCGTTAAGGCTGCCACTGATGCCGGCGCTGCTGCTGCCAAACGTGTGGGTGAATTGGTTTCCGTTCATGTCATTCCACGCCCCCACCAGGATGTTGAGATGATTCTGCCGCAAAGCTCCAAAGGCAGCATCGGTGGCCGTGGATCTGAAGCCAAGAAATAAACACGGCTTTCACACGTGACATCCGTACGTCTGACAACTGCGGCAGCTGACCCGCTGACTTGGCTTGCCCGCGCCGAACAAGTATTCCATCTCAACCCAGATGGCCGGGCTGCCTCACTCCACGCGCCGCCTGAAGGCGCGCTGCGTGTGGGCGTAGATTTGGGCACCGCCTACACGGTAATCGTGGTATTAGACAGCGCCGGAACACCTTTGGCAGGTGAATATCAGTTTGCCCAGGTGGTGCGCGACGGTTTGGTCGTAGACTTTTTTGGCGCAGTGAACCTGCTTCAATCACTCAAACAGAAAGTTGAAGATCGCCTCGGCAGAAAGCTCAGCAGCGCGGTTAGCGCATACCCCCCGGGTGTGCCGCGGGCAGATGCCCGAGCCGCAGCCAGTGTGCTGGAAGCTTCTGGTTTGAGATGCAAAGCGCTGCTGCCAGAACCCGAAGCTGCGAACCATGTCTTGGGCATTCGGGATGGTGTCATTGTAGATATCGGCGGCGGCACTACTGGCATCGCCGTGCTTGAAAATGGCAAAGTGACTTATACGGCAGATGAAGCCACCGGCGGAACGCACTTCAGCCTGGTGATTGCCGGCGCCACTGGCCTAAGCCTGGAAGAAGCGGAAGTATTGAAACGCAACCCCGATCAGCAGAAACAGCTTTACCCTCTGGTGCGCCCTGTGATGGAAAAAATTGGCACAATCATTGAACATCACATCCGCGGCAGCCAGCCCTCAATGATCACATTGGTTGGCGGTACGGCTCTCTTCCCGGGTATTGCAGCCGTAATCGAAGAAGTAACCGGAATTCCAACACAGGTTCCAGCGCACCCTTTGTTTGTTACCCCACTGGGCATTGCACTCGCAGATACAGGCGAGTGATTCAGGAGGCAGGATGATTGAAGATTTTTCATTACGTTGTTACTGTTTTATTGATCGTATGCAGGCACAATATGCCGCCTTTGTCGGCACTATCACACAAGGCGACCTGCCCGTGGAAGGGATGGCGGCTCTTTATGTTGAGATGGCGCCTGGAAACGAAGTTTTCAGGGTAGTGGATATTGCCGTCAAAGCCACAGAGTCCAAGCCTGGCGCCCAAATCGTAGAACGCGAATTCGGCATGTTTGAAGTGCATTCGCTCAACCAGGCTGCGGTCATCGAAGCCGGCCAGGTAGTACTCGACAGACTGGGATTAAAGAAAGAAGACCGTATCAAGCCTGAGGTGGTTTCTACCCAGGTGATTACGCGCATCGATCCCTACCAATCACAGCTCATCAACCGCTTCAGGCGCGGCAGCATGCTTGTGCCAGGCGAGACCATGCTCGTGCTGGAATGTGCTCCAGCTGCCTACATTAATTATGCGGTTAATGAAGCTGAGAAAAACGCGAATATCAAAATTATCCATGTGTCCTCCGTTGGCCGTTATGGCAGGATGTGGCTCTCAGGCACTGAATCTGAGATTATCAATGCTAAAAATGCCGCCACAAGCGCTTTGGAAAGCCTGGAAGGAATTAGAGGATAGCACAAGGTCAACCCTGCTACAGGAGCAATTTATGGCGAAACAATTTTTCACTGAACGTGATATCGAAGAACTTGCTGCCCGCGGAGAGAAGACGCTGCAGGTTACTGAAGAGGTGGTATTAACCGAATTGGCCTATGAAAAAGCTGAAAAGCTGGGTGTCCGTCTGCTGCAAGCCCATCAACTGCCGCCGGCTGCACCCGTAAGGCCGTATCTGTCGCAGCCTCCGTGCGCTTGTACATCACCTGGCGCGCCTCAATCAGGTGATCCCGCAGACCTGCGCCAACGCATCCGTGATGCTGTCACATTAAAACTGGGAGCCCAGGTTGACCCCCTACTGCTTGACACAATAATCACGCGGGTTCTCAACAACGTGGGAATGAAGTAAACATGCTTTTTGGTCGTGTCCACGGTACAGCGGTTTGTACTGTCAAGGCTGCCGGCCTTGAGGGGATAAAACTGCTCATCGTTCAACCACTTAACCGCAATCTCGAACCTACCGGCAGCTTGCAGGTGGCAGCAGATGTGGTACAAGCTGGTGCTGGTGATTTATGCGTGATGGTGCGAGCCCGCGAAGCAGCCCTGGCTATGCCTGAGGTTAAGTTTGTTCCGGTCGATTTGGCACTGATCGGAATAGTCGATGAGTTAGCCGTGATGCCTGATGGAAAATCAGATTTAGTCATGAAAAAAGGCACTACGGGTTACTCATAGGGTTAACATGATTCTGGCAAAAGTTGTTGGCACTGTCGTAACTACCATCAGCCACGCGCATTACAAACAGCGCCGTTTGCTCGTAGTTCAGCCGCTCGTCACGGAGGGCGAAACGCCCGATGAAGATTTCATTGCCATCGATAGCACCCATGCTGGCATTGGAGATACGGTGCTTATCAACCGCGAAGGCAACGGTGCGCGTCAGGTGCTGAACAACCCTGACGCCTGTATCATCTCGGTGATTGTCGGCATCGTTGATTCTGTAACGTTGCCCTGATTTTCGCACCACCCCGGAATAAGATACAAGTTAGTGGTGTTTAATAACCCGCTCTTGCGATTGGGGGTTTATGAGTAAGTTCGTTCGTTTCTTCCAAGCTACTACCTTCTGAAAAACCATGCGCAGGGTTGTGAAACTCTAACCGCAGCCAGTCTGAGAATCCAATCAAATCATCATCCTTATCGGTAAATGAATAAAAAAAGGATCCCTTGAAGGGATCCCGATGAATATTGAACCGGTTCCTTTTACTTAAAATTTTCCACCAAATATTGAACCAACAGCTCTTTTTCTTCATCGCTGAGTACTGCGCCGCGACCGATCATTTCGGCTACAATGGCTTCCCATTCAGCGGCAGTAGCCGTCTTGGATGTGACCTTCGAGGTTGAATGACAGACAGAGCATCTTGAATCCAACAATTCTGCGCCATCAATTGCAGGCGGCGTATTGGCGGGAGGTTGAAGAGTTGTTGAATCTTTCGTTGATAAATCTGCCGTGCCTGTTGCGAGAATGGGGAAATCGGATGAGGAGAGAGTCGGTTGCTGCCCATTCTGGGTGGGTAGGGGAACTTCAGCTCTGGTACACGCACTCAAGACGAAAAGGAATAAGATCGCCAGAAGGAGTAAATTTCTATTCACTCTTATTCCTCAACCTCTTCGATCGGTTTCCGGATGGTTAAGCTAAATGCCATCAAGATTACTCCTGCAGATACCGGAATGTACCAGAAGGGAGCGTAAGTGGAAATAAAGGTTTCATCCTGAATCAGCGGCCATTTTAACACATTGAAATTGTTGTAAGCGATAATTCCCGCAAGCATAAGCAGCATAGAAAAAATGACCAACGCCCAGCTTCGAACGATCAACCAAGAGCTGCCTTTTGGCTGTTGAGGCAGCGGTGACCCTTTTGATCTGCCTTTGACCTTTCGGCGCTTGAGTGCCAAGTCGCGTTCATAACGTTTTTTCTTTCCGCGCAGCATGGCAATACGCACATAAAAAATCACAATGGCAACCACCACCACAATTAATTCGGTTGAGACTCGATTCATTTCTTTTTCTCCAATCGATTCTTGATAATCCGGATAAAATCTTGTTTAGTTGGTTTCAAACCAACCCCGCGCTCGTGGTAGTTCCCTCTCGGGGTAACCTCACCGAAACTGGTTCGGTTTGGTTGATCTACATCGTCCTTGCGAAGCAATACGAACATGGTTGAATTATAGAACCTGACTATGGAAAAGCGGCGTTCAGGTTTGGGGATTAGCCCGACAAAAAAAGCGTCTCCATCCTCTTTTGGTGATGGTAAAGTAATGAGCACCAATTGGGTCTTTTCATCAATCGTATGTTTTTCATAATTTAGCCCCGGAGAAGAAACTCGCTTCTCTTCAGGCATCTTGTCGCCTGTGTGGTCCCAATAGAACTTGAGGAATTTGACGCCGTCAGTGTCAATATATTTCATAAAACCATCAGTCTGGGAGTGGAAGAGCGCGGGTAGTGCTTCAAAAACAAAATTCCATTGGTGGCTTTTCTTATTGTCCATTTGAAGTTTCCTTGATACCGATATGGTTTCCGTTAGCCCTGATGCGTTGATCTGCGGTATAGATACGGCGTAAAAATTCAGAGAATTTCGTTGCAGGTCGTTTGAGCAAATAGTTGAGAATATTCGCGTTCCCTGAAAATCCAAAGTTTTCGTAATATTCGAACATCAATCTAAGGGTTCGAATGGAATTTTCATTCAAACCCGACCGATGGGCGTTGTCTGCCCAGACAGCCCGATTCAATTCCTCAGCGCGCACAGGTTTATTGAGCACTGTCGACATTGCCTCCGCCACTTCAACCTGGCTGAGTGCCTCAGGGCCGGCGAGCTCATATATCGCGTTGGAATGGTTTAATTGCGTCAATACAGTTTCCGCGGCAGCAGCCACATCTTCAAGGTCAACCATGCTGATGCGCGCCGACGTAGCATAAGGAACGGTATACACACTTTCCTCATAGATGGATTTCCAGTTAGGTAAAATATTCTGCATATATGCGCAAGGCTGCAAAATTGTGAAGTCAATTCCTGACTCGAAGATCTTTTCTTCTACACGCATTTTTTGCCAATGATGCGGCATGCTTTCAACATGAGGATGCATGACCGAATGATAGACAAATCGGTCAACACCAGCTTTCTGGGCAAGATTGATTAATGAATCCCCAATTTCAAACTCATCTGGCGCCATATTTGGGCTGATGAAATAAATTTTCCTGATACCTTCAACTGCCCTTTCTAACGTCGCCTGGTCGCGCAAATCACCAATGATTATTTCCAGGTTGCCAATTTTCTTAATCGCATTCTTCTGAGCCTCAGTACGCACCAGGCTGCGAACGCGAACGCCATGTGTTACTAGCCGACTCAAAATCGCTCTGCCGGTTTTTCCAGCTGCTCCTGTTATTAAAATCACGCAAATTCTCTTTTCTTGAACAGTAAGTTAATGCAATGATTATAATCGATGCTGATAAAAAACTCCCCGATGATATATCACCGGGGAGAGTTGTTTTACTTCAACTTAATCTTGGAATTACTCCAAAACGTCAACCGAGCGAACCTGGGGTGGTTTCCATGCCAGGAAGAGCAGGTTGAGAAGAATGCCAAAGACAGCAGCGGAAGCGATCGCGGGCCAGCCGAAGGGGAATACTCCCTTGAGCAGCGGGATGGGCAGATTGCCGCCGTATCCGATATTGCCGCCGATACCAACGACCAAGATGAGCGCTACGATTGCCAGCTTGCCGGGATCGTAAAGATCAACTTTCTCTGCCATCATCAGAGCAATGCCCTGAACACCGATGACACCGTACAGGTAGATGGCAAGACCACCGGTGACCGCTGTTGGGATGCTATAGATTGCATCGCGTAGTGGGCCGATAAAGCCAAGAACCACTGCAATTAAACCTGCAGTAATGAGCGCCGGGCCGGAGTAGTTGCGGGTGATCACCATCAAAGAGTTGTTCTCACCGTAGTTCGTGCCAGCGGTGGAGCCGAAGAGACCGTTCACCAAGTCATTCAAACCATCGAGCATCAGGTTGAGGCCGATATGTTTTGAAAGGCCGGGTTTCTCGCGTCCCTGTTCTTCAGCCAAGTGGTCAACATACAAGCTGATCTGATACAGGTGGGCGGTGGATTCGGGGATCGTCGCGATAGCCATAACACCAACACCGACCATCGCCGTAAACGTGAGTGCGTGATTGAATACCGGGAAGACAATGCTCGGCATGGTCAGCACACCGCTTGAACCGATTGAGGAGAAATCCACCAAACCGATGGGAATGGCAGCAACATAACCGAGGATCATGGCCAGCAAAATTGGGAGCATGCCAATGAAACCTTTACCCTGCAGGTAAACTGAGAAAATAACAGCCCCAAGGAAGGTAATGAGTGCTGCGAGCCACCACTTCAAGGTTGGGGCTGCATTCGCTTCTACACCGCAGCAGGTACCGGAAGCCATGGTAAGGGCTGTGTATGCCAGGCCAATACCGATGACAATAGCGACAGAACCGGTAATTTCAGCGGGCAAAACTTTATCAAGACCTTTCTTACCACCTGTTGCACGAATCAGTAAACCAACCAGAATGTTGATTACGCCAGTGAGAATGAAACCAGCGGTCACAACTGAGATGGTAGATGGTAATGCAGGTGCGCCAAAGGCAAGGTCAGGTTCCAAAACACCAACAATCGATGATGCAGCAGCGATGTAGGCAAAACTGGAACCGTAGTACAGAGGAATATAGGTATTAATCGCAAATTTAGATCCAATTAATGCCACGACTGTTCCAAGGCCAGTGATGGTCAAGACTGTCGAAACATCAAAGTGCATGAGCAGGGCGCACAACACGGTTGCCGGGAACATGGTAAGCACGTGCTGAAAACCGAGCAATAACATCTTGCCAAATGGGGGTTTATCGTGTGGTAGATAACCCATCACTTTTGAAGTAGTTGCCATTGGTTTTTTCCTTCTTTCCTTTGATTTATAGGTTTTCTTTGATCTGAATCTACTTACCTGGATTGAGCGACGACAAATGATAATGATTTTCTGTTCTCTAACGCTCGCACCTGAAACGCAAAATGAAATCGCCTAGACACCTCCTTATTTAAATAAATCACCATCTTGAATGTAAACTGATATGTATATGATACAACATATTGTCAAGATGGTTGATGGGGAGTGTTACTCCCCATCAACGGTTTTTTATGCTTATTTGCCCAATATTAAAGCCAGGACAAGCAAGACAAGCGCAACCGGTACTACATAAACCAGCATTCGATATTCAGCAACTTCCATGAATTTCTTTTTTGGTTCTGGTGCATTTTCTGTGCCGGTTTCTTTGTTGCTTTTCAATTCTTCTGCCATCTTTCCTCCAAAATCTTATCGAGTTTATCAAACACAGTTTTGAACATTGATTTGGCGACGCTGTCGATCATTCTTTGTCCAACACTGGCAAGAGTACCGCCTATGTTTGCTTCTCCGGTGTACCTTAACAAAGTTGTCTCGTCACCAAGATCTTCAAACTTTACATAACCGACTCCTTTAACGAAACCTGCTCCGCCTTTCCCTTCAATAATCAGGGTGACGCTTTCTGGCGGAACCTCATCGGTTAGCGTGAGATTTCCCGAAAAGTTGGCAGATACCGGCCCTACGCGAATGCCTATGGCCGCTTCGTAATGAGATTCATCGAGCTTGACCATCTTCTGCATCCCCGGCACTGCTGCACCGAGGGCATCAGGGTCATTGAACATCTCATAAACGACTTCACGAGGAGCATGAAAAAGATGCTCTCCTTCTACTTTCATAACACTCTTCCTCCTATTTCGTTTCGTAAAGATTTCAGGTGTTTTTCAATTTTACACCTGAGTTTCAATTCTTATGCTTTATTGAGGTATCCAAAAACCACGCTTGGCGACAGATTGGATTCAAGTAGTTCCAATTTTTTGTCGTAGAAAGCGTCTTCAAATGCCTGTGCAAAAGCTGGGGGCGGCGGCAGTGCGCCAGCTTCACCCACACCTTTGATTCCAAGTGGGTTCAATGGGCTCGGTGTGTGCAGATGCCCCATTTCGATCTTCTTGGGCATATCTGAGGCCAGTGGCATGAGGTAATCCATGAACGAAGCGGTCAATAACTGCCCATTTTCGTCGTATACCAATTTCTCGTAAAACGCATTGCCAATTCCCATAGAAACACCGCCATGCAATTGTCCTTCGAGAATCAGCGGGTTGATGACCGTGCCGCAGTCGTGGACGAGCACAAAGCGCTCAATCTTGGGTAAGAGGGTTTCTTCATCAATTTCCAATATCACCGCACAAGCTCCTGAACCTGTGGCGCCATGCGGCGGGCCATAGTACGCGGTGGCTTCAAGGCCGGGTTCAACACCAGGCTCAACTACACCCCGCATGGGGTTCGCCAGGGCAGCCAGCGTGCCCAAAGAGATCGCGGTTTCAGGTTTGCCTTTGACACATACACTGCCCACGCCAAGTTCGACTTCGTCTTCAGGTACGCCAAGCGCCTTGCTGGCAGTGGTAAAGACTTTGGCGCGAACCTTCTGGCTGGCCAGATGGGTAGCCGTGCCCACCAGCGTGGCGCCGCGGCTGGCAAAGGTGCCTGCCCCCCATGCAAAGTGCCCCGTATCTCCGGTAATCACTTTTACATCTTCCACATTCACATTCAGCGCATCAGCCACAATCTGCGCAAACACGGTGAAATGCCCCTGCCCCTGCGAGCTATAGCCGGTAGTTAATGTGACCTTGCCATTGGTACTTACGGTTAATTTTACACCCTCGTACGGGCCAACCGCAGTGCCTTCGGTAAAGGCTACCACGCCGATCCCAAGCCGTTTGCCTTCTTTGCGCGCTTTGGGTTGAATTTCCTTGCGGAATTTATCGTATTCGACCATATCCAAACACATATTCATCGCGCCAAGATAATCACCGCTGTCGAGCACGCCTTCCACAAAGTCTTGGCCAATAATCCCTGTTTTAACCGGAAATTCTTCGGGTTTAAGCAGGTTTTTCAACCGTAGTTCAACCGGGTCCATTCCCATTTCACGCGCTGCAAAGTCAATCATACGCTCCATAGCGTGAATGCCTTCTGAGCGGCCAGCGCCGCGTACGGGGGTTACAACCATCTGGTTGGTAAAGACCATGCGGATTTCTGTGTAAAAATTCGGTACGCGGTAATTGCTCACTGTGTGGGTT
>JAGOVY010000105.1 GCA_018060515.1 Anaerolineaceae bacterium
TATACTGATTTGGACAGCTTCGTCTGTCATTGAGAGTTCCTTTCTCTGTTGTTTGTGCTAACTTCAATATTGACTGGAACTCTCTCTTTTTGCAACCCTTTCTATGGATATTTGTGACTGTAACCATCAGAATGTGTGATTTTTCTCATCAATCGATAACTGGTAGAATACATGTATTCGCTTGCCGGGTAAAAGTCTCGCGATTTTAATAACAGAATTTTTCACCTTACTTCCGGAGTTTGTTCAGCATGAATTTGAGGATGTGCGCATGATCGGTATTGTCACCGTAAACTGGAAAGGCTTTGACATCACCATGACCTTGATCAAACAGGTGATGGAAAGCCAGTATCGAGACCTTCGCTTCATTGTCGTCAACAACTCGGCTGAAGATGTGGAAAAATTTGAAAGAGAACCTATCTTCGATGAGCGCATCAGCATCATACACAGCGCCGAGAATAAGGGCTTTTCAGGCGGGGTGAACCTTGGGCTGCGCCAGTTATTGCCGAACCCGCAAATCTCTCATTTTCTCATTATGAATAACGATGTCGAGCTGACGCCGAGCTTCCTTACTGACATGCTGGAGCATGCCCCGCGCATTGACCGCATCTACTCGCCGCTCATTTTCTTTCGCGACACCGACCTGATCTACAACACGGGCGGTAAAGTGCTCATCTGGCTCGGTGGAACGATTAACCTGAACAATCACACCCCGGTTTCACAGCTTAAGAAAGAGACCCCCGATTATTTCTCAGGCTGCATTCTTTTCATGCATCGCGAGGTATTGGAAAAAATCGGTGTGTTTAACGAGATATTTGGTACTTATTACGAAGATGTTGATTTTTGCTACCGCGCGAGAGAAAATGATATTGACATGGAAATGATCTGGGAAATCCACGCCCGGCACTTCCATTCGTATGCCACAAAGGGCGAGAACACATTTAAGATTTACCTGCTCAACCGCAACCAGATTATATTTGCGCGCATGCATCTGCACGGGCTCAGCCGTATAGTCTTCATAAGCGCAGCAGTGGTCAGGGGGTTCCTTTCGAACTTGAAACCAAAAAGGTTTCAGCACTACTGGCGCGGAGTTAAAGATGGCTTTTCCGTGTCTTTGGAGGAGCGAAATGCATGATGAGTACGCAGCGGGTGTTTGATAAGATTTACTTTCCGAAAATTGTGAAACCCAATCATTCCCAACTATTTACGGGTCAGAATAATTAAATAGAGTTTTGAGCTTAATTCATTTCTAAAGATGGTGGGTCAGTATTCCTCGGAAGTTCAATTGAGGCAGAAAGATCACTTTTGGAACCTTGAGTTTCTTCGATTTTCTTGATCTGTTTGAGGAATACCAGATATCCCACTCCGCCGATACTCAGTGAGGTGACGATAGATAATGCGCGCAGCACAAGCGATGCGAGAACCAAACTGGCTTGCGGAATTTGGACAACCGAGGAAGAAAACACATATACGGCTTCACGGATGCCGATGCCATCAGGGGTGAAATTCAGAAAAGAAAGTATGATCCCCAGGGAAGACAGGTACAAAGTTTGGATATAGCCCGTGTGCACACCAATAGCATTGAATGCAATCAACATTTCTGCAGAAGATAAAAGCAATTGCACAATAATCACCACGGCATAAAAAGAGATAAAGCCCTTGTCTTTTTTTAAGATATTCCAGCCCTCTGTGGCGCGGCGCAGCGCGTTAGAAATTCGATTATTCCCTCCGGGGATTTTCGGCGTAAAAAAAACAATAAGTAATGAAGGTATGATAAGCAACAAAAAGGCGCTAATGATAACCCAGTTGGTTTCTCCATACTGTAAATAAATCCACGCCATACAGCACAATCCAATCAACGATGTCGCGATAAAGTTGATCAAATAAAACCCACCCAGTGTGGCGACGAATTGCGAGTAGGGGAACTGATACTTCTTCTTTAAGAACACCGCGCGGAAAGCCGCACCTCCGCCGATGGTAGGGAGAATTTTATTCAAGAAGTTGTTGATATATTGTAATAAAACACTATCCAAAAAGGTAACACGGTACCCGAAGCGGCGAACCATGGAATAATTGACCACACTACCCAAAATTACCACAATAGTTTCCAGGCCGATGATTAATGTAATTTGCAGTACAGTCACATTGCCCAGCGAAGAAAAAACCATGCGGTTTTGAAAAAGGTAATATCCCAATAAGGCGATTGCCACCAACCCAAGCAATGTTGTGAGAATTTTCACCTTAGTGTTGCGTGGGGCATCTTCAGGCTGGTGATTTGTCACAATTTATCCATTCTTGCATATTGGGATTATACGGGGCATCTGTATGGCTTTTACCTGTTGCAGAGAATTGTGTAGAGTTGATTGGTTTCGATTCTCCTGAACGGAACAGCGGAACCCTCCAACAGGCTGTTGGACACCAGCGCGCAAGCAGAATCAGGCAGGCTGCGCAAGCTTTCCAACGGGATTACCTCGCGGGTGCGATTCTGGCCGAAAAGAGCATATTCAAAAAATGATGGCTGGATCATGATGTAGAGAGTTTCAGATGGATGTATATTCCTGTTCGCGAAATTGATCATTTCGATTGCGCTGGCATTTTGGAAGAAAAGCCGGCCATAATAACTTTCTTCGCGAATACTCCTACGGTCTGGGGTGGTTAACAGCAGCGATTTGATTAATTTGTCACTGAAAGATACAAAGCGCGCCTGGAAGGGGTTGGTAATCGGCTTGGCATAGACGACGCGCTCTTCATATTGATATAAAGTCCGCGATGTTATCATGGGGCGGTTATTGTTGATGAGCAACACCGAAATGGAGAGGTAAAACGCGGTGAGAGCCAGAATTATTGAGATGGTTTTACCGTAAAATGGTTTGGATGGAATTAATGAGATGAAGAGCGGCGCAAGCGCAACGACTCCGATGGTCATATGTCTCCCACGGAAAGCTCCCCAACCATCGCCTTTTAGAATCACTTGTCCAAAAATATAGGTTAGCAGTAGTAAAAATGTAAAGAGGAGATACCATTTTCTCAATGGATAACGTTTTTGAAATAGCGTAAGGAGCATCGCCAGCGGCAGTAATGTCCAACTGACGGGGCCAAACCACGAGCCCTCTTCATTCACCGGCCAATCGAAATCGTACTCAAAATAACCCTCTTCGTATTCCGGCAGATATACGCGGGATTCCAGATCTATTCCCAAGCGGTCACTGAGCCTGCGAAACCCCTCTTCCTTCTGGGTTTCCAGGTTCAATTTCAATTCACCTTGGAACCCATCCAAGCTGATAGCCTGATAGAGATAGCGTAAGCCGTTAATTAAATAACCCTCAAAAGGATTCTGGAAAACCCCAAACAAATGGTCAACGAACCATGGATTGACCATGTGCACCTCTTCCAATTCCTTCTCGGTGCGGTTTTGAATGAACTTGAAAGAAGAAAACAGCATAAAAGAGAAGAGACCGAAGATACCTGCAACGAGGAGTGTTCGGAATGAAAGGGAATTACGGAGCATGAACACGAGAGCTAGCAGGTAGGCAGGCAGAACGAGGAGAGCGGTTTGCTTGGAACCCAAAGAGAGGGATAAGACGAGGATGGATAAGAAGAGATCGGTTTTATGCTTGTGCTGGTAGAAACGCAGCAAGAAGAAAATAGAGCACAGGATCAGCGCGGCGACAAAAGCATCACCCTGGTAGGAGTAAGTTTGCAAGAGAACGACAGGGAAACTCAGGCCGAGCAAGGCAGCAGTGAGCGCTGCGTGTTTCTGAGCGCCAAGCAGCGTGGCGATGTCGAAAATCAATGCGGCAATGGCTGCCAGAGCCAGCCAGGGGGCGAGGAAGAAAGACATTTCAGAACCGGTAAAGAGGAAAAGCCAAAGACCCTGCACGGAAATGTTAATCGGATATGAGATCTGGGTCATCACAGTGGGGAACCAACTGGAGAGCGAACCGTGCTGCAGCCAGTAGAAAATGCGCGGCAGGTGGGTATGCAGAGAATCAGAGTTGTTGATTGGGCTGAGGGTGCCGATATACAAAGCGAGGCCGAGCACGGCAAGAATTAAGAAGGTCAGGAAACCTTCGAGGAAGGTAGGTTTGTCAAAGGCTACAGAGAACTTGGGGAAGGAGGTTGAGAAGATTTTGTGAAGAGGATCGACAAGGATGAGGACAAGTAGAGCGCAGAGGATGAACTGGGTGAAGAGGAAGAGAACCGGGTTGTTGAGAGCAGAAAGGAAGTGTAAAAATTGAGCGACAAGAACGTTGATGCAGGTGATGAGGATGAAAAGGAGGGAGGTGAAATGGCTAAGTCGAATCTGTTTGAAGACTCTGAGGGAGAGGAAGGCGGTAGAGACGAGGTAAAGGAGTAAGGAAATGTAAAACATCAGCGGGGTGAAAGCTCCGGGGTGATTATTGCGTTGAAGGAGATAGACATCTGATAATGATTGTAACGCAGATATCCAGCGAAAAGGGGGTGTATTTACAGAAAAATGCGGGGCGCGTGTAGGCTAATGCGCCGCAAGCTCTTGAAAAGCATTGAGAAAATTCTGAGCTACTTTTTCCCAGGTGAAGTTCTCTTCGATTGCAGGTCTGATTTTCGTTCGGTCGAGATTCATGTCGGTAATGGCATCAATAAACCCCTGCACATCCCCTTCGGAGATGAGTATTCCGGTTATGCCATCAAGCACCGCGCTGGAAATGCCTTCAATACCAGTAGCGACAACCGGTACGTTGTAACAGCCCGCTTCAAGCAGCACAATACCAAAGCCTTCAGGGTCGTTCTTGACGGTAATGTTTGGCATAATGAATGTATCTGCAATCTGGTAGATGATCTGCTTTTCTGCTTCTGATACCCTGCCGAGGGCATACACACGCTTTTCCAACCCCCCTTCACGGATTAGACCGACCACCTTCTGATAATCTGAACCATCGCCGCCGATGATGTAGATGTAATCATCAGGCAAATGCGGGAAGACGGATTGAATGAACCAGGCGTGTCCTTTGCGCTCCACCAGTCTGCCGACACTGACGAGAATCTTGCGTTTTTCATGGTCTATGGAATATTTGTTGAGAAACGCAGCAACCTCTTCCTCACTGTGATGGATTTGATCTTCGAGCGTGATGCCATTGAGAATAATCTTCAATCTTTCCGGCTTAACCCCGCGGGCCAGACATTGATCATAGGTATATTTGCTGACCGGAAAAACTTTATCAGCACGAATCAATGAGTTACGCATTAAAAAGCTGTAGATGGGGTTGGGGTAAACGACGTCGAGCCCGTTGGCAGTAAAAGTTACCTTGGCTTTTGAAAACAAGCGAATCACAAACAGTATTGGGGCGAGGGCGGTATCGTTGAAATGGATCACGTCATATTTCTTTGCGTGCCGGGCAAGATACCATATCGTACTGAGTGTAAAACCAGTGAGATGCTTTTTGCCTTTTCTGTTTGCCAGCAAATCAACATGGGCGAGCTTGCTGACATTAACATAGAACTCTTCGGCGTTCTTTTCCAGCCCGCCGATGATCGGGGGGTAATTCCTCGCAATGAAGAGGATGTCGAGGTCAGCTTTCTGGTTCATTAATCATCCCTGTGCTTTTCATAGCGAATTTTCTTTAGTTCATACAGCATCTTTTCCTGGTTTGATTTCATCCGGTTCAGCATATCAGAAACAAGAGCGATAACGAAAATCACCAATCCGAAAATGATAAAACCAAGCGAAAGGAAGCCGAAAGTTTTATAAGGGGTAAACGCGTGGGTAATGAAGTAATGAACCAACAAGAAAACCCCAAACGCCAACCCGATGAGGCTGAAAACCAACCCGGTGATACCAAACACATTCAAAGGGCGGTAGTCAAGCAGTACGCGCATGATAATCTTGCTTGCCTGCAGGGCGTACTTTGGGATGGAGCCGGCTACTCTGGATTTTCTTTCGGGGAAATAGCGTACGCTGACGGGAACTTCAACAACCTTCAAGCCCTGGAAGACAGCTGACAGTATAGTCTCGTGGGTATAGGTGAATTTACCGTAAACGTTCAACCTGAAAAGCGTTTCACGGTTGTAGGCGCGAAAACCACAGGAGACATCTGTGAATTTTTGGCCGGAGATGTTGCTGAGGAAATTTGCAATCCACTTGTTGCCTGAAAACTTAATCGGCGGCATATCCTCAGGTTGACCGGAGAGAAAGCGGTTGCCGAGTACCATATCGGCTTTGCGGGTAAGGATTGGTGAAAGCAGCAGCGGGATCTGATGGGGGTCGAATTGACCGTCGGCGTCTATACTGACGAGCACATCAGCGAAATTTTCAAGCGCAAAATGTACGGCAGATTGAAAGGCGGAGCCAACACCTTTGTTGTGACCGTGAGAAACCACCTGAGCTCCCGCTTTGGCCGCCAAGTCGGCAGTGTTATCCGTCGAGCCATCGTCAACCACCAACACCACAATCTCATTTATTCCGTTAATTGATTCAGGAATGGCTGAGATAGTATTGACGATTGTGTCTTCTTCATTCAAAGCTGGAATTGTGATGATCAATTTCATCCGTTACACTCCATGAGCTTTTTTCTTAAGAATCGCGGGTATGAATCTGAGTCACCCATGCAAACGTAAATCCATTGAGATTTATTAGCGGTTGACCGCGCAATCAATAAAACCGTGTATTGAACTGCTCGGTTAATTAGTATAACACGACTCAAAAAATTCCTGCTTCCGCTTGATTTCCACTGTAAGAGCAAAGTGATATTTTCCTAAACAAGCAAAATGAAATGCCCTGATTATGATTAGGCTCTATGAGTATTTAATAATTCTCCGAAAAACCGATATAGACCGGGCAGTAGACAAACGGAGCGTGCGAACGGAAGCCAAGAAGCTCGTCTACAAGGGTGAAGTTGGCAGTGCGATATTTCCGGAAGAGGATGGTCTGTGATTGAAAGCTCGATGAGTCATCCGCATTCGTTCCTCTGGTTCTCTTAATCCCGCAGATCATCCCCGAACAACTAAACGCAGTTTTCTAAGAAGAATTCACCCTTTCTTC
>JAGOVY010000029.1 GCA_018060515.1 Anaerolineaceae bacterium
CGGAGTACAGTTCGGGAATTGTCGGTTTGGTGGCTTCTAAGCTGGTGGAAAAATTTTACCGCCCGGCAATAGTCGGGGAGATTTTGGAAGATACAATCCGCGCTTCATGTCGCAGCATCCCTGGTTTTCACATCACAAAGGCGTTGGATGAATGCAGCGACCTGCTCGTAAGACATGGCGGGCATGAAATGGCGGCCGGATTTACGGTTCGACTGGAGATGGTTGACGCGCTGACCGCACGCCTGCAGCAGATCGCTGCCAGAGAACTGGCAGACAAAGATCTGAGGCAGCGCATCAATGCTGATTTGGAATGGGATTTGGCGAGTATCCGTCCAAAAGATTATGAATGGCTGGAAAAATTACAACCTACCGGAATGTCAAATGCCTCATCTCTCTTCATTTCACGAGGAAACAAATTGGAGCAATTGAGAGTAATGGGGAAAGAAGGCACGCACTTGCAATTTTCTGTTCATGGCTGTGCCATCGGGCGCGCAGTTGCGTTTAATCAGGGGCATTGGTACCAAACCTGGTTTGAAGAAAAGCCGCGTTTTGACCTCGTTTACTCGATTGAAGTTAATCAGTTCATGGGCACCGAAACTCTGCAATTGAATATTCGCGATATGAAAATTTCTGCAATAGGTTTTTAGGATGAGCCATCCCCCCAGCAGGGTCAAAGCTATCCTATTAAACTTTATTGTTGTGATTATTTGGTCATCCTCATGGGTGCTGATTAAAATTGGGCTGCGCGACGTGCCAGCGTTAACTTTTGCCGGTTTACGCTATTTTTTAGCTTTCCTCTTCTTGCTTCCCTTCTTGTTCAATCGAAAAGTCAGGCAGCAAATTCACGATTTCTCCAAACAGGAATGGCTGCTGCTCATTTTGATGGGGATAGTCTCATATTTTATTGCCCAGGGTTTTCAGTTCCTAAGCCTTGAACATTTGCCGGCGACCACATTAAGTCTCCTCCTAAACATGACTTCAATATTGGTGATGATTTCGGCGATTTTTCTGATCAAAGAACTGCCAACTTGGCTGCAGATTTTCGGAGTTCTCCTCAATCTGGCGGGCACATTGATCTTCTTCTACCCGGCAGGGTTTAGCGGTAATTCTTCAATTGGCTTTTTATTCGGCGCAATTTGCCTGATAGCAAATGCGATTGCATCCATCCTTGGCAGAAAGATCAATCACCAAGGTAAGTTGAACCCAATTGCAGTGACGATGACGGCTATGGGTATCGGCTCGGTGCTGATGCTGATAAGCGGGTTGCTTTGGCAGGGTCTGCCGAGAATCAGCACCGTGAGCATTGTGATTATTGTGGTGATGGCGTTGATTAACACAGCGTTCACCTTTGTTTTGTGGAATTACACCCTCCAAACCCTGACTGCGGTGGAGTCTTCGATTATCAATGGGACGATGATGGTCTTCATCACCATCTTTGCCTGGATCTTCCTCGGTGAAACACAAAACATTCAGGGTGTCTTTGGCTTGCTGCTTGCGTTTGCAGGCGCGATTATTGTGAATATCAGGGTTGATAAGAAGGATAAAGTCGTAGTTCGCTCTCTGTAATCGCCGTCAATGCTATAATTTATCTGAAATTGGATTAAAGACAGCGCCAGTGCAAGTTCTCGCTGGGTTCAAAGGTTGAAAGTAAAGTGGCTCATTCCGCAGATTTATTTTTGCAGGTTAAGAAGCGGTGATTTGAAATACATCAGGAGAAAATCACCATTTCATATCGATGGAGGTTTAGATGCTTGACTCATACCCAAAACCAATGATTTTTGCCCACCGCGGAGCGAGCAAATACGCCCCCGAAAATACGGTTGAGGCATTTCAACTGGCTGCCAACCACGGTACGGAAGCCATTGAGCTGGATGTTAAGCTGACAGTTGACAATCAGGCGGTTGTTATTCATGATAAAACGGTTGACCGCACCACTGATGGAATCGGGCAGGTAAATCAATTAACGCTGGCTGAGATAAAGAAACTGAATGCAGCCAATCATTTTGAAAATTATCAGGGGGTTAAGGTGCCGACACTCGATGAGGTTTTCGAAAGTGTTGGCAAACTTCTTTTCATCAATGTTGAACTGACCAATTACAGTTCGAGCCATGACAATTTGATTCCGATTGTGGCCAACATCGTTAAAAGGCATGGCGTGCAGCAAAGCATCCTCTTCTCCTCGTTCATCCCTGCGAACTTGCGCAAGATGAAAACCTTATTGCCTGAGGTACCTGTTGGGTTGTTGGCGCAATCCGGATTCCGCGGCGCACTATCGCGATCAAGTATATTCTTAGGTTTGTCCCCGCAAATTATCCATCCCAACCTCGAAGATGTGAATGAGAAAATGATGGCCACTGAACATAAACGCGGCAGGCGGGTGCACGTGTGGACGGTAAACGAAGAAGCTGATATTAAGCGGTTACTCGGATTGGGTGTGGACGGTATTTTCACGGATGACCCGCTGAACACTTTGAAGATTTTGGGGAGAAAATAAACTTAAAACTTGAACGCTGTGTTCTTTTCCACACAGCAACTTGGTTAACCCTGTGGCAATTGTTATGCATGCTGGCAACTAAATTGAAGGTGTTCAGCACATTGAAGATCAAACTAAAGTAATAAACCTACCCGGGTCTCCACAAACCAGGTGTGGATGCGTTCAATCACTGTGCGTTTTCATCATCGTCAGATTTGTCCGCGGGTATCCAAGTTGACACAACTTGCTGGTAAAATTCAAGCATACCTTGTGATTTTTTTGCTATGGGTTGAAACATCCTAAACACCTTCTCGTATGACGCATGCAATGATTAAATGGTGAAATGAAAGCCAAGAAGAGCATCCATTTCTTACTCCTCATCTCAATGCTGGTTTCATTGATTCTGCCCGCATTAACCAGTGCTGAGGTAGTGTATGCACAAAATAACGGCTACAGCGCTGAGGTACAACGCATTTTTTCAGCCATGAGCGTGGAGGAAAAGGTCGGTCAGGTGTTTTTGGTTTCATTTCAAGGTTTTACGGTTCACGATGAAAGTCGAATCATCTCCTTAATTGAGAAAAAGCATATTGGTGGTGTTGTATTACGCAGGAAGAATGACAACATCATCGGGCCGGAAAACACAACGGAACAATTGCAACAGTTAACTGAAGTGTTGCAAACAAAAAACCGCGAAACTGCCCGTGTATCAAATCGGCTCTCCTCATACGCCCCCTTGTTCATCGCGATTGCCCAGGAAGGCGACCTGGTTCCCGGCGATCAAATATTGTCTGGAGTCACGAATCTACCCAATCAAATGACGATTGGCGCAACCTGGAAAAGCGATCTGGCGCAATCCGCAGGGTTTATTCTCGGTAAAGAAATGCAGGCATTGGGGATTAACATGGTTTTCGGACCATCATTGGATGTGTTGGATATCGTTCGGACGGATGGGAGGGATGACCTCGGGGTCAGATCTTTCGGCGGGAACCCGTTCTGGGTGGGGAAGATGGGAGAAGCCTTCATCAATGGGGTTCATACAGGAAGTGAAAACCAGGTTGCGGTGGTTGCGACAAATTTCCCAGGCAACGGCAGCTCAGACAGACAGCCAGAAACTGAGATTGCGACTGTACGAAAGACGCTTGAACAATTGCTGCAAAACGAACTCGCGCCATTTTTCGTGGTTACAGATTTAAAGCAAGACCAGGCTGGCATTGTTGACGGCCTGCTTTTATCTCATTCTCGTTATCAGGGGTTTCAAGGGAGTATTCGACCCTCAACCAAACCGGTTTCGTTTGACCCGGTAGCAGTGGATGCGATGATGGATTTACCCCAGTTGAGTCCATGGCGCGAATCTGGCGGGATGATCATCAGCGATGACCTGGGGAGTGAAGCGGTGAGGAAATTTGTTGACCCGCTTTCAACCGGCTTTGATGCCAGGCAGGTTGCACGAACCGCGCTGATGGCAGGCAACGATTTACTCTACATGGGCAACATCATTGCCAGTGGTGATGCAGAAAGCTATATAACAGTCGAAAGGACGATTGATTATTTCGTTCAGAAATATGAAGAAGACAGTGCTTTTCAGGTGAGGGTGGATGACGCGGTCTTACGTATTTTGCAATTAAAACGCAAAATCTACCCCAGTTTTGAACCTGTGGACGTAATCTCCAAAAACCATGATCTTTCATCAGTAGGGCAAAGCCAGGCAGTAGTCACGCAGATTGCGCAATCAGCGGTGACGCTCATCAGCCCGAATTCAGAAGACTTTGCTGCTGTTCTGCCTGACCCGCCCAGGGCCGATGACCGGGTTGTTTTCATTTCAGACCAGCTCACTTACAGCCAATGCACCAACTGCCAGGTTGTCAACGATTTCCCCGCGCTGAATTTGATGAATTCATTAATTCGATTATATGGATCAGGTGCGGGTGATCCGATCAATAGCACCCGTCTGAAGGCTTATAGCTTTGAAAATCTAAGGTTGGTTTTGGAAAGCGCCGATGGAACGGATGAGTTTATCACCGCGCTCAACTCAGCCACGTGGATTGTTTTTTCCTTTCGTGAATTTGGCACTGAAAGAGTTGATTCAACCACATTTCGAAGGTTGTTTGATGAACGCCCTGATTTGGTGAGAGGAAAGAAAATAATCGGTCTGGCATTCAATGCGCCATATTACCTGGATTCAACCGATATTTCCAAACTTTCGGCTTATTATGCACTGTATAGCAAGACGCCTGAGTTCTATGATGTGGCAGCCAGAGTGTTGATGCAGGAATTGACCCCTGAAGGCAGGCTGCCGGTATCTGTGCCGGGTATTGGCTATGATCTGGCAAACACCATCTCACCAGATCCTTTTCAGGTTATTCCGCTGGTGATTGAATCACCAGATGCTGAAGCTGAGCCAATTCCACCGCCTCTTGCTGGTTACAGCCAGCCATTACTCTACAAAGCTGGTGATACTATCCCTATCAAAGCAGGCGTAATCGTCGACAACAATGGCAACCCGGTACCAGATGGAACGCTGGTCAGATTTATCATCGATACCCGCTCGACCAGCGGCTCGGTTGAACAGCTTGAAGCGCGAACGGTGGGAGGGTATGCGCGTGTGATGTATGTAATTCCAAGCATTGGCAGCCTGCAGCTTAGCGTTACTGCTGACCCTGCTTTTACTTCCAACATATTACGATTGGATATTACAGACGCCGGCGGAGTAGTGACCTCATTTGAACCGACTGTGTCAGCGGGTGGATCGGCTGCCAGCACTCCGACTGAGTTTGCGCCAACCCCGACACCTGAAAAACCAGTCGAACGCTTGCATAAAGAAGGGAAGCTGGCTATTACTGATTGGCTTTTCGCCAATGCCCTGATTCTCGCTGCCTGCCTGGTATACAGCAAAGCTCCATTTAACCAGGCGAATGGCAGAACCAACTTAGTGACAGTGATCTTGTTGGGAACGGGCGGCTTTTTGGCTTACCTGACAGTGGCATTAGGTTTGGTGAAAATGGAAGAGGTGTCGCCCACGATTGAAACAGGGTTTGTACTGTTAATTGTAGCAGCCGGCTTGCTGCTCGGGCTGGTTTGCGGTTTGTTGTACATTTGGTGGGTCAAACGAAAGCAGAAATCAGCGAAAAACCGTAACCAGAAGCGTTAACAAACTCATCCCAAGAAGAAACCACCATTGTATGTCCATTTTCCCCTTGAAAATTGATTTCGTGCTGACATAATTTCGGTTGCCTGAGGGGATTGACACCGGTCGGCTGCCGATGAGCGCGCCGCGAAATTGTTCAACAGATGCAGGGCGGTCATCTGGATGGAGCGCCATACCCCATAGAATCGCATTCTCGGTTTTGAGTGTTACAGCCGGGTTAATCTCGCGGATAGGTTGAAGAGATGCGGGGGAAATAAACCTTTGGCGCGCGTCTGTCGGCGGTTTGCCGGTTAATAGGTGATAGAGGGTTGCTGCAAAAGCATAAATGTCACTGCGGGCATCCGTATGCCCAATGTCGCTGCCGTATTGCTCGATTGGGGTGTATAACGCGGTTCCTTGTCCCTGTAAAATGGTAATGGTCACCTCACCCGGTGCAAGTACCTTTACCAGGCCAAAATCCACCACTTTGAGCAACCCAGAAGGGGTTAGCTTCATATTGCTTGGTTTGATATCACGGTGGAGAATAGGCGGGTTCTGCAAGTGCAAATAACTGAGGGCGTCAGCCAGTTGAAATGCCCAGTTGAGCACTTCTTTTTCTTGAATGAATTTCCCTTTTTCACGCGTTTCGAGCATCACCGTGCGGAGATCGTCTCCGGGGACATAATCCATCACAAGGTAATCGTTCCGACCGATGGAAAAATAATCAGATACCTTTGGCAGGTTGGGGTGATCGAGGCGTGCAAGAACCGTTGCTTCGCGTTGGAATTGTTCGCGCGCTTCTTTAATAAGGTTCTGCGGGATGTTTTTCTCGTGCTCAACCTCTTTAAGCGCGCATAGCCTGCCCTCTAGCCTGAGGTCATCAGCCAGGTAGATGCACCCCATACCGCCCTGCCCGATGATTCGGCTGATGCGGTAGCGGCCTCTCAGTACTTCTCCTGTCTTTAATGGTGCAATCATGGTTCTACTTTCTTTTTAAGGAATAAGAAAATTCCTTCGGCGTTTTTCTATTATACCTGATGAGTATCTTGTATAATTTATTCTGAGGCTTGATGGAGAATCAAATCATTATGGAAGATGCGTTATCACATGAATTCCCAATTCTTGTGGCGCTTCAAGGTCCACTGGAGGGTCGGCGCTGGGTCATTCAAAGCTCGCTTGTAATTGGCCGTGATACTGAATGCGCCATAACGATTGAAGACAGGCAAGTTTCGCGCCACCATGCACGGGTCATCAATGAGAATAATATATGCTTCATCGAGGACCTTGGCAGTAAGAATGGCACATTCTTTTCAGGAAAGCAGATCGCTGAAAGAACACGATTGAATGACGGAGATATCGTGCAGATTGCGATAATCCAAAAGTTTGCATTCTATAATTCCGATGCAACCATGCCGATTGAAGACCTCGACCCTGCGCTCTTCAGATATTCAGGCAAACTCATGCTTGATGAAAAAGCGCGGCAGGTTTGGATTGGCGGGAGAGAGTTGGTGCCTGCGCTTTCTTCAGCTCAATTTCGCCTCTTAGTCGCGCTTTATGAGCAGACCGGCAAGGTGGTTCCGCGTGAGGAATTGGTTACGAAAATTTGGCAGGAAGAAGAAGCCAGTGGGGTATCGGAACAGGCGCTCGATGCACTTATACGGCGGCTGCGCGAC
Organism: Anaerolineaceae bacterium; assembly: GCA_018060515.1. GTDB lineage: Bacteria > Chloroflexota > Anaerolineae > Anaerolineales > Anaerolineaceae > UBA6107. Next base: position 7,271 of record JAGOVY010000029.1, read on the forward strand.
CGCTTGGCTGAATTAGATGATACGCACCAATACATTGTCACCGTGCGCGGACATGGCACCCGCTTAGACAATCCATCCTCGTTTTAATTGACTCAAGCAACAATCAACTACAGTACAGAGATACAAAAAACAACCCGATCTGATGATGCGATCGGGTTGTTGAAAAATTGATTTTTATTTAGGCTTGAAAATTCTTTTGCATGTTGTGGCGCAGCGCCAGCTTGTAGATATCTTTCAGGGCTTCCACCATTTCAGGTTGTTGGTTCCTTGACTCACTCTCGGCAATAATACTGTTTATTGTTTGCAAGAAGTCATTTGTGATCATTGCCTCGTTTTCAGCCAGAATTTTCTTGCGTTCCTCATCATTTTCTACCTCGAGCAGTTTTTGGATGAACTCCAATTCAGGCGGAGGTGCGGTTAATTTGTCCAAGATCGCCACAACCTTCTGAATTTTTTCCATGCGCTGCAGATTGTCTTCGCTGTGAGCTTTTTCAAATTCCACTTGCACTGCCTGCGTGAAGAATTCGTCAATTTCCATGGCGTGTTTTTCGATGGAGGCTTCGACGTTATCTTCTTTAAGGATGGTTTCCAATAAATTTGCGGCAGTCTCCAGACGTTTTTTCACTTCCTGATCAATCTTACGGGTTAAATCGAGTAAGCGATCACGCAGGTGAGTGAGTTTGTCTTTCTCGGCGTCCGCTTCTTTCTCAATTCTTTCACTCAGAATCTGGAAGAATTGATAATCTAACCCCGAGCGGGTGAGGCTGACCAATGTTGCCAGGCTGGTATCAGATTTCACCATCGAAAGCACATCCAAGAGTTTCTCACGAGTTAGCCCCTCTTTGTTTGCTTTATCCAATTCCTTAAGTGCTTCCTGGGTTTCTTTACTGTCGGCGAGAAGTTTCTTACCGACTTCAGTGGAATTTAGCATTTCTGCCTGGAGTTGGTTGAGCACCTTGGCATTGGCTTCGTCTCCCTGCGCTGCTGTAGACTGGATCAAGGTGGAAAGCAGGGTGAACATTTCGCCATCCACGACCGCTTCTTCTTGTTTAATCACGGTAAGGCGGTCATCGGCGTTGGGCAGGCTTAATAAGCGCTGGATAAGGCTGATGCGTTTTTGCTGGGCTTCAATCATTTCTTTGGTGATGCCATCTGCTTCGAGAATGCGGTCGATGAGCGATTGATAGGTGAACATCGTGCTTGGCTGGAAAAGGTAACCCTTGCGCTTTTCGGTTGGGAGCGCATTGACCACTTGGTTGATGAGCGGGCCAATTTGTTTTTCCTGTTCATTGATTGGCAATCCAAGTTCAGGAGGAAAGTAAGTGAGGAGCAATTCTTTCTCAGGGTCGTGGTAGACAATTGGTGAGCTGATTAAGCCTTCATAACCGCACGCCTGGCAACGAGAAACATTGGTGGCGTTGCCTAAAAGCTTTTGTTTGGCAGTTGGGTCTGTATTCACATCAAATAGAAGTTGAACATCAGCAATGATAGGTTGTTTACAGCGCGGGCAAAGTGTTTGAATTTTTGGCATTTTTGACTCTTTCAAAATTGTTGATTAATGGGATGATTATATCATTCAGTTTTACAGAAACTAACATCGTTCAATTAGCCAGGCGTTTCAGGGTTGGCAATCGGCAGGCAAAAGCAAATACGGCCGCCTTTTCCAATATGTTGATCAATCCAGATTCTTCCGCCGTGGGCTTCGACGATTGCTTTGGCGAGGTAAAGGCCAAGCCCGGTGCCTTTTGTGTTTTTACTGGCACTCGGAGAGCGGTAAAAGCGGTCAAAAACGAAGGGTAAATCTTTTGGGTCAATCCCTGGGCCATCATCGCTTACGCAAGTGATGATGTTTTCCCCTTTCTGTGCGGAGCTGATCACGATTTCTCCATCAGGTGCGTATTTAATGGAATTTGACACCAGGTTCGTGATGACCTGGTTGATGCGCCCATCATCCGCAACGATGATAGGCAGCGGCTGCGGAATATTCACGCGGATTTTGTGTTTTGTGGTTTGCACTTGCATCCGCTCTGCCGTGTGTTTAATCACCTCAGCCAACTGAATGTCATTTAGTTTAAGCGAGAAGCCGCTTGCCTGCAGCCGGGTAACATCGAGCAGGTTCTCGATGTAGCCGTTAAGGCGATCAGCCTCTTCTTCGATGATTTGTAAACTGTCGTTAATGATTTCCTTATCCCAATGGGCATCATCGCGGCGAAGGGTACCAACATACCCTTTGATCAGGGCAACCGGCGTTTTTAGCTCATGGCTTACAACCGAAACAAACGTAGATTTGAGTTCATCCGCTTCACGAAAACGGGTGATGTCGCGGACTGTGGTGATAATATTAACGAGATTCCCCTGCTCAGATACCAGCGGCGCATAGGTGATGCCGACCGGAATGGGGGCCGAGCCCTTGTCTCGAAGCAGATCGCCTTCCACGTAAAGGGTAGCCTGCGGGGTGAGCGGCCAGCCTTTTTCTACCGATTCGGTCAGGGTTGCGCCTTGGGGATGTTTTGCCCAAACGATTATTTCATCGTGCTGTTTGCCAACCATTTCTTCGGCTTGTTTACCGATTAGGAAGGCGAAAGAAGGGTTTGCTCTTTCGATTTGAAAATCATGGGTAAGGATAAGTATTCCATCTGCGGCTGAATCCAACAAACCAGAAACGCGGCGCCGGTCATTCTCAACTTGTGTGTATAGCTGGGCGTTTTGCACGGCTATGGCTGCCTGATCGGCAAAACTGGCGAGCAAAGCACGATCGTTAGGTGAAAAGCCGGCGTTTTCGCGGAAAACAAGAATAACCCCGATAATCTTCTGTCCGGTAATCAGCGGCAGGCCAACACTACTCAGTCGCCCAAGGCTTACCGCCTGGGTAAAATTGCTGACGACATGATTAATCATGTTGAACCAGACATCACCAGATTCTTGATCTTCTGATATTTGAGCCAATTGAGGTTCGATGAAGCGCAACAGGCTGGTGGGCACACCACTTGAAACTCGGACCTTCCATCCATCATGTGAGGTTCGCAGCGCAATAATACCAGCCCTGCCAACGAGCATTTCGAGGGAGATATGGAGAATCCGTTCAAGAAGCTTGTCAAGATCGAGCTCTTTGGTTAAAGCTCTCGATATTTCTAATAAGTAATCTCTTTGACGAACACGAAAATCAGGAAGCATTCACACTCAACATTCACGTTATTTTCATTTTTACTATTCTACTGCGCTTATTGCCTGATCAAGGATGGCAACACCCTCGTCAATTTCTTCGCGGGAGATGCACAAGGGTGGGGATACGCGTATGACACTGGTGCCGCAGCCGAGGGTGAGTAACCCTAGTTCAAAGGCTTTGTCAACAACTCGGTCACGCAGCTTGGCGGCTGGTTTTCGTGTGGCACGGTCTTCTACAAACTCAATCCCGATCATCAGTCCAACTCCGCGCACAGCACCAATAGAAGGGTGGCGGGTTTGGACTTGCTGTAACTTTTTAAGACAATAACTGCCGACGGTTGCGGCGTTTTGCATGTAGCCACTTTCGATCAGCCGCAGTGTTTCAAGTGAGGCAACGCAAGCCAATGGGTTGCCGCCATAGGTGTTGCCATGGGCGCCTGATTCCCAAGTGGTGATACTCTTGCGGGAGATCATCGCTCCCATCGGCATGCCTGAGGCAATTCCTTTGGCGGTAGTGACGATATCTGGCTCAACGCCAAAGTGCTCAATAGACCACCATTTACCGGTACGGCCGGCACCTGATTGAACTTCATCAGCGATAAGCAGAATCCCGTGACTGGTGCAAAGGTCGCGCAATGCAGGCAGGAATCCCGCCGGCGGGACAATGTAGCCGCCTTCACCTTGAATGGGTTCGATGATAATGCCGGCAACATCTTGTGGAGGAAGCTGCCTTGAGAAGATTTCTTCGATGTAGCGGATTGTGGCGGCACCGATATCTTCGCCATCCTCCATATGGAGCATCGGCCGGTAGGGGTCGGGGAATGGCACATGCGTTACTCCATTCATCAATGGGAAAAAGCCACGGTGATATTTGGCTTTGCTGGCAGTTAAGGTTACAGAACCGTAGGTTCGGCCATGAAAACCGCCCAGAAAAGCGATAAATTGAGAGCGACCCGTGTAAAAACGCGCCAACTTGAGGGCAGATTCCACGGCTTCGGTTCCGGAATTTGTGTTGAAAATGACGGTTTCTTCTTTCATGGGGGCAATACGATTGAGTGTTTCTGCCAGCTCAACCCATTTTGCGTGATAGAAATCGGATGAAATGTGAATAAACTTTTCAGCCTGTTCCTGGATGGCTTTAACCACATCTGGGTGGCTGTGTCCGGTTGAGTTTACTGCAATCCCGGCAGCGAAGTCGAGGAATCTGTTCCCATCAACATCCCAGACATAAACGCCTTTCCCATGATCCATAACAAATGGGTATCCGCGCGGGTAAGAAGGGGAGACGACTTTCTTATCTCGGTCAATAATTGATTTGGCATTTGCGCCGGGTAATGCTACGTTGGTCATTATTTCCTCCGTTATTAAGAATTAACGTAGTTGCCTGCTGTAAACAACCTCATCTATGCTTTTGCTCAGTTCATTATAGCATGAGCAGTTTTTTCCGATTTTTTCAACGAAGTCAGGTGGTTTTCTTTTTGTTGACGCAATAAAAAAATACTGCTATCATCAAATACAATGCGTCCAAAAAGAAGAAACAAATTCAGCAGTTTTTTTCAATCAATAATTTTACATTTACGTTGGTTCATACCCGGTATTGGCGTGAAGCGTTGGGTATTGCTGATTCTGGCAGGCACCACGATGCTCGGCGTTGGGGTGGCTGTTTACCTGCTCGATATTTACCGCACAGCTCCTGAGTCTTGGTGGCTGCCTGTTATAAAAATATTGGCGTTACAGTTCATAACCAATCGTATTCTGCGCGCGTTGATCTTTGGTGGTTTGGGTATGGCATCGATTGTCATTGGTATTGCCGGGCTGAACCGGGCGTTGTTAAGCCCGTTCATGCGCCCTGGGCGAGATGTTATCGATACCGTGGCTGAATACCGCCGCAAGGAAAAAGGCCCGAGGATTGTGGTAATCGGTGGCGGGCATGGCTTGTCTTCGATTCTGCGTGGTCTCAAAGCTTACACGCGCAATATCACGGCCATTGTTACCGTGGCTGACGATGGTGGTTCGTCAGGTGAAATTCGTAAATCGGTCGGAATTTTACCGCCAGGAGATTTGCGAAATTGCCTGGCTGCGCTTTCTGATGATGAAGAAATGATGACACAGCTTTTTCAATACCGTTTTGCTTCAGGCGCTGGCTTGAATGGTCATTCATTGGGAAACCTGCTGATTACTGCCCTGACAGAAATCACCGGAAGTTTTGAAGCGGCAATTGCTGAATCTGCCAAGGTTTTGGCAGTGCAAGGAAAAGTGCTGCCAACCAGCCTGAAAAACATCACACTGTTCGGTGAAATTGAATTGCCGAACCAGGCTGGAGTGATTGAAGTGAAGGGTGAGAGTGAGATCGGCAAGGCAGACGGCCGTGTGCGCCGGGTGTGGCTTGAACCCGCCAACCCCTCCTCGTACCCGCCAACCATTCAGGCGATTCTGAATGCAGATCTGATTCTGGTCGGGCCAGGCAGTCTCTATACCAGCATTATTGCCAACTTGCTGGTGCCAGATCTGGTGGAAGCGATTAATACCAGCCGGGCGTACAAGTATTTCATCTGTAACATTGCCACCCAGCGCGGAGAAACGGATGGATATTCCTGCGAAGACCATCTGCAGGCGATTGAATGGCACATCGGCACAAATCTCTTCGATGTCGTGCTCGCCAACAATCGTTTTGACATTCGTATGCCGGAAGGGGTGCAATTGGTAAAAATTGCTGGCAGTGACCAATACCGTGGAATTTACCAGGCGGATTTTGTGGATGAAGACAATCCATGGCGGCATGACCCCGCGAAGATCGCTAAAACTATCATTGACCTCTATATGGAACGAACTGGACCGCTGGCATCAAAAGATGAAACGTTTAATAACTAATTCATCAATTTCGACTGAACATGGTAAAATTCGTTGGTAATTTTCTTATAGGAGGAGAGTCACATGACAATAAAAGTAGGTATTAACGGATTTGGTCGCATTGGTCGCCAGGTTCTCAAGGCAATGAATGAGTTTCATGCCGGTGAATTAGAAGTTGTTGCGGTCAATGACCTGTTTGACACAAAAACCAACGCACATTTGTTTAAGTATGATTCCAATTATGGCATCGTGCCGGTGCACATCGAAGCAAAAGAAAACGAACTGATTCTTGATGGTAAATCCATCAAGGTCTTCGCAGAAAAAGACCCCAGCAATTTACCCTGGAAAGATCTTGGTGTAGATGTTGTGGTTGAATCCACAGGTGTTTTCACAGATGCCAAAGGCGACCCTGCCAGCGGCAAGGTTGGCGCAAATGTTCACATTGAAAAAGGCGGTGCAAAAAAAGTGATCATCACTGCACCAGCAAAGAATGAAGACCTGACCGTTGTCATTGGTGTAAATGATAGCTGGTACGACCCGGCTAAACATCACATCGTTTCAAATGCTTCATGCACAACCAACTGCCTGGCGCCTGCAGCAAAGGTTATTCATGATAATTTTGGCATCGTCCATGGGATGATGACAACCATCCATTCGTATACCAATGATCAGGTTATTCTCGATCAGGGGCATAAAAAAGAGATGAGACGCTCACGCGCTGCAGGATTGAACATCATCCCCACCACAACTGGCGCCGCGAAGGCTTTGGCTCTTGTCATCCCTGAATTGAAGGGCAAGTTCGACGGTTTTTCTCTGCGTGTTCCCACCCCCACAGTTTCTATTGTCGATTTTGTGATGAACGTGGAAAAACCCATTACCAAAGACGATTTATACGCTGCATACATCGAAGCCGCTGAAGGACCGATGAAGGGAATTTTGGGTGTAACCAAGGGTGAATACAGCGACCCGCTCGTTTCCATGGACTTCAAAGGCGATTCACGCTCCTCAATCATTGACTTACCGACCTGTATGGTGATGGACGGTAATTTCGTCAAAGTCATTGCCTGGTATGACAATGAATGGGGTTATTCCTGCAGAACAGCTGACTTGGCTGTTATTTTGGGCAAATAGCAATCGGCTGATCTCAGCGCTATTAGCCCTTCGCAATGAGTTATAGATGCGCAACAGGTTTGCTACCCAGGTTGCGCATCTTATCTTAAATTGGAGGTTGTTCGATGTTTGATAAGAAAACCATTCGCGATATTGATGTTACTGGCAAGAAAGTACTCGTCAGGGTTGATTTTAATGTTCCCATCAGCGAAGGCGCAGTGGGCGACGACACCCGCATCAGGGCAGCGCTGCCAACCATTCAATACCTTTTAGACCATGGCGCGGCGGTCATCTTGTGCTCTCACCTTGGCAGACCGAAAGGCGGACCTGAAGAGAAGTATTCGTTGAAGCCTGTGTCGGTTCACCTTGCCGGTTTGCTGGGCACACCCGTAAAATTCGTTGCTGATTGCGTTGGCGCCGAGGCAGAAGCTGCGGCTGCAGCATTGCAAAGCGGTGAAGTACTGATGCTTGAAAACACCCGCTTTCACCCAGAGGAAGAAAAGAATGATCTGGAGATGGCGCGAAAACTGGCAAGTTTAGCCGATCTTTATGTAAACGACGCGTTTGGCACGGCGCATCGCGCTCATGCCTCCACTGAGGGTGTCACCCGCTTTTTACCAGGCGTGGCAGGTTTTCTGCTTGAAAAGGAGATCCTCTACCTGGGTCAGGCGGTTGCCAACCCTAAGCGTCCTTTTACTGCCATTTTGGGCGGCGCGAAAATCAGCGACAAGATCGGTGTGATCAATCACCTGCTTGCCAAAGCCGATGAAATTCTCATTGGCGGCGGCATGGCCAATACATTTTTGAGAGCCCAAGGATTCGCAACTGCGGATTCGCTGGTTGAAGAAGAATCAGTGGAAATAGCTCGTGATTTACTGCAAAAAGCTGGCGGAAAAATTCACTTGCCTCTGGATATGGTATTAGCAGATGACTTCGCCGCCGACGCCGCCAGTAAAACCTTGCCGGTTGGCAACGTTCCCGAAGGTTGGCGCATCTTGGATATTGGACCAGCAACCGTTAAGGCTTTTGGTGAGATTATTGGTAAATCGGGCACTGTGGTTTGGAATGGCCCCATAGGCGTGTTTGAGTTCCCGAAATTTGCCGATGGTACATTTGGCGTTGCTCGAGCAGTTGCAGATAGCGCCGCGGTCAGCATTATTGGCGGCGGAGAATCGGTGGCTGCCATTCAGCAATCAGGTTTGGCAGACAAGATCACGCATATTTCAACCGGAGGCGGCGCTTCACTTGAGATGCTCGAAGGTCTTGACCTTCCGGGTGTGGCAGCGCTGCAAGACAAGTAATATTGGTTGAAACCGCTGTGGTTGAGCCTCACTAAGTCTGAGTTTCGGCTGGACAGATCTGGTTGGTTGCGGTAAAATGGTTTTCGCCACCTGAAGCAGTGCTTACCCTCAACCCTCGCACTGTGTGAATTATTTTGGAGGAACAAAGTTGGCCAACATTAAATCAGCAATAAAGCGCAACAAGCAAAACGAAAAACGAAGACAGCGCAACCGTGTCTATCGCGGTCAAGCCCGCACCTATGTTTCCCGAGCTCGGGTGGCATTGAATGGGCAAGACCTGCAAGCCGCGGAAGCCGCAACCTTGGAAGCCGTAGCCGCTCTCGACAAAGCCGCGCAGAAGGGTGTTATTCACAAGAATAACGCTGCCAGACGCAAGAGCAGGTTGATGAAGCGCTTGGCTAAGATGGAATAGCATCGTTTTTTCAAATTTGAGCGGGAGATGAAACTCCCGTTCTTGCTTTAAAGGGCAGAAAGCCATTTTGCCCGCTATGATATAATCCACCTTGGAAAGTTAGTAAATAGAACAGGATCTGTATGTTCGAAGCTGAACAACAAAAAATTGAAGAAACGATTCACAGTTATTGCAGGGAAAGAAACATCCCTGTTTTGGAAATTAAATGGTCTTGGATCCCATTCAACGGCCAATGGGGAATCAGCACCTCGTTTTTTCAAATTGCTGCGGCATCTTTCGCTGGACAAAAAGGGAATGTTGCTGCCAGAGCGGCTGAGATAGCCTCTGAACTGGCACAGCGCCTGAGCGACAGCGTTGGATTTGAACGGGTTGAAGCCATTAATGGTTACCTCAACCTGTATTTTTCAACCCACGATTATTTTAACCGTGTGATCGAAACCATTCTGACTAATGGTGAAACATACAGTCACGGCGCGCGCTTACACCGGCAAGTCATGGTGGAATTCTCGCACCCCAATACACATAAAGCCTTCCATGTTGGGCATTTACGCAGCGCATTTTTCGGCGACGTGCTGGCCCGTATTCTCGATGCTGCCGGATATGATGTCATCAGGACGAATTATCCGGGCGATATTGGGCTGCATGTAATTAAATGGTTGTGGAATTATCTTAAATACCACAAAGGTGAAGTTCCGGATCAAGATATTACCCGCTGGATGGGAACGCTCTATGCTGAAGCAGTGAAGCGGTTGGAAGAGAACGCGGCTTTCGAAGACGAGGTTCGCGATATTTATGCCCGCTGGGATAAACGCGATCCTGAAGTGGTCGCCTGCTGGAAAGAATCCCGACAATGGTCTCTCGATGGTTTCGAAGAGATGTACAAGACTCTCGATATCCACTTTGACCGGTATTACTTCAACTCAATGTTTGAAGATGCCGGTAAAGAGATGGTGAATGAACTGCTTGCCAAGGGCATTGCAGCAGACGAACGTCCCATTGGTGGAGCGGTTATCGTTAAGATAGATGAAATACTGGGACGTAAAGATGACAAGTATCGCGTGATGGTTGTGCTGCGTTCAGACAGCACAGCGCTATATGCAACCGAAGATCTGGCGCTGGCACGGCAGAAGTTTTGGGATTACCCGGATCTTGAAAAATCCTATTACATTGTGGATGTGCGCCAATCACTGCACTTTCAACAAGTTTTCAAGACGCTTGAACTTGCCGGTTATGATTGGGCAACACGATGTCAACATCTACCTTACGAGTTGGTAAGCCTGCCGGGAAATGTGGTGATGGCTTCGCGCGAGGGCACTGTGGTTCTGCTTGAAGATTTGATACGCGAGGCAACTGCTCGCGCTTTAACTGTAGTAAAGGAAAAGAACCGCGAGTTATCTCCGGAAAAACAGGAAGAAATTGCCAAGGCAGTGGGGATAGGCGCGATCAAATTCCCGATGCTATCACGCGAAAGCAACAAAGTGGTTACCTTCGATTGGGAATCAGCGCTCGATTTTAATGGGCAGGCAGCGCCGTATATTCAATACGCCTATGTAAGAGCAAACAGCATTTTGCGAAAGGTAGATTTTCAGATCCCTGCGCAAGGCTCAGTCATGCCCGAGCTTACACAGCCCGAGATTACCCTGGTAGATTTAATCGGACGTATGCCTGAAGAAATACAGAAGGCCGCCAAAGACTTGAAACCGTTGGTCATCACCAATCAGGCATATGAACTGGCGCGAGCCTTTAACGATTTTTACACCCAGTGTCCGGTGCTTGCGGCTGATGAACCTCAGCGGACTGCACGTTTGCGGCTGGTTGCTGCCGCCCGGCAGGCAATTGCCAATAGCTTGGCGTTACTGGGCATCACAGCCCCACAAGCGATGTGAAAAAACTCTAACTCAAAGGAGAAATGCACATGTCACCAATCAAAACCCTTATCATGGGCGCTGCCGGTCGCGATTTTCATAATTTCAATGTTTTTTATCGCGACAACAAAGATTACGAAGTCGTCGCTTTTACGGCGACTCAAATCCCCAATATAGACGGCCGGAAGTATCCGGCAGAGCTTGCTGGCTCACTCTACCCGGCGGGTATTCCCATTTACCCTGAGAGTGATTTGGTTGATCTGATCAGAAAACTCAAAGTTGATCAGGTAGTTTTTGCTTATAGTGATGTTCCGCATGAAGTGGTAATGCATAAAGCGTCCATCGTTTTGGCGGCAGGCGCTGACTTCCGCTTGATGGGTGTGGGAACCACGCAAATCCAATCTACAAAACCCGTGATTGCCGTGTGCGCTGTTCGTACTGGCTCTGGGAAAAGCCAGACGACACGCCGTGTTTCACAGATTCTGCGTGAAATGGGTTATAAGGTGGCGGCAATTCGCCATCCCATGCCTTATGGTGACCTGGTGAAGCAAAAGGTACAACGCTTTGCCACCTATGCTGATCTAGACAAGCATGAGTGTACCATCGAAGAACGGGAAGAATACGAACCTCACATTGACTCTGGTGTGGTGGTCTTCGCGGGCGTTGACTACGAAGCAATTTTGCGCGAAGCCGAAAAAGAAGTGGACATTGTTTTGTGGGATGGCGGCAACAACGACTTTTCTTTCTACAAGACAGATTTGAATATTGTGGTTGCCGACCCTCACCGCCCAGGGCACGAGCACACCTACCACCCCGGTGAGGTAAATGTACGTCTGGCCGATGTGTTTGTCATCAATAAGGTTGATACTGCTGATCCTGAAAGTGTTATCAAGGTACGCACAACCCTTCATGAATTAAACCCGAAGGCTGTGGTTATCGAAGGCGCATCACCCCTTTTCGTCGACAACCCTGAAGAGATTAATGGCAAGCGCGTTTTGGTTGTTGAAGATGGTCCAACCTTAACCCATGGCGAAATGGCGTATGGTGCTGGCTGGGTGGCTGCCCGCAGGTTTGGCGCAGGTGAGATTGTCGATCCGCACCCATTCGCGGTTGGCTCCATTCACGATACTTACGTCAAATATCCGAGCACTGGAGCAATTTTACCGGCGATGGGATATGGCGATCAAATGGTGAAAGACCTTGAAGAAACAATTAACAAGATGGATGTTGACTTGGTCATTTCTGCGACACCAATTGATCTGACACGGATCATCACAATCAACAAACCAGTTCAGCGGGTACGCTATGAGCTGGAGGAAATTGGCAAGCCGGATCTTGTAGATATTCTACAAAAGAAATTTGCCAAAAAATAATCCCTGGCATTACAGGCTCAGCGATTCACGCTGAGCCTGTTTAAGGAAAGCCATATGTTCATTGACGAAGCGAAAATCTATGTTCGGTCGGGCCGAGGCGGCGCCGGAATGGTGCATTTCAGGCGTGAGAAATACATTCCGCGTGGCGGACCGGATGGAGGCGATGGCGGCCGAGGCGGCGACATCGTTTTTCGTGTAGATGAAAAGATGAACACCCTGTCAAGCTTTAAACATAAGCGCAAGTTTATTGCTCAAGATGGTAAAAATGGCGGCGGCAGTAAAATGAGCGGCAGGGGTGCACCAAACCTGGTTATTCCCGTTCCGCCGGGCACAATCGTGTACAACGATGAGACCAATGAGCTGCTCGGTGACCTGGTTTCTGCCGGGCAGGAGTTGACGGTTTGCAAAGGTGGCAGAGGGGGCAGGGGCAACCAGCACTTTGCCACATCGCGTAATCAGGCACCGCGCACTGCTGAGAAGGGCGAACCGCCTGAAGAACGCATGATTCGGCTCGAATTGAAATTGTTGGCAGACATTGGTATTGTTGGCGTTCCCAATGCGGGCAAATCAAGCTTCTTAGCTGCAGTGACCAATGCTCAGCCGAAGATTGCTGATTATCCGTTTACCACTATCGAACCCAACCTTGGTGTTGCCCGGCTAGACTTGGAAACCGACCTGATTTTGGCGGATATCCCGGGATTGATCGAAGGCGCGCATAAGGGGCAAGGGCTTGGTGATGCATTCCTAAAACATATTCAGCGCACAAGGGTGTTAATTCATGTTCTCGATGGCAGTGCCGAGGACCCGTGGGCTGATTTCAACCAAACCAATCAGGAGCTCGCACTTTTTGATTCAGAACTGGCAGAAAAGCCGCAAATAGTGGTCATTAACAAAATCGATATTCCTGGTGTGAAAGACCATGCAGAAGCGCTGAGTAAGAAGTTAAGCAAAAAGGGATATAAAACCTTTACCATTTCAGCAGTATCGCGCGAAAACCTGACGCCGGTTTTATGGAAAGCCCACGAGAGTTTGCTGACAGCGCCCGTGAAAGAAATAACCCCTGAGCTGCCGGTTTATAAACCAAAAGATGATCCGCGTGATTTTACTATTGCCCGAGAGGGAGATGGCTGGCGGGTAAGCGGTGGAGCGATTGAACGCGCCGCTGAGATGACCTATTGGGAACATGACGGTTCAGTGCGCCGTTTTCAACACTTAATGGTGGCATTAGGTGTCGATGAAGCCTTGCGCGAACGGGGTATCGAAAACGGCGAAAGTGTCTTTATCCTTGATTATGAATTAGAGTGGCAGGATTAATTAAAATGAAGCCACAGCAGCGCGTTGGTATTTTTGGCGGCACCTTCGACCCGCCACACGTCGGACACCTGATTTTGGCAGAGGAGTGCCGCACTCAGTTGGAACTCGACTTGTTACTTTGGGTGGTGACGGACAACCCGCCGCACAAGCGTTATGCAAATGTGAGCCCGATTGAACAACGATTCATGCTGGTTGAGCTCGCCATTCAGGGCAACCCGGCTTTCGAGGCTTCACGCGTGGATATTGACAGGCCCGGGCCGCATTATGCCATTGATACGGTGAATATTCTCAAAAACCAATATCCAGGGGCAGAAATGTTTTATCTGATGGGCGGCGATTCGCTGCACGACCTGCCAACCTGGAATAAACCACAGGAGTTCATAAGAGTTTGCGATGGTATTGGCGTGATGCGCAGGCATGCAGACCAGGTTGACCTGACCCTGCTGGAGCTGGAGTTACATGGTATTTC
>JAGOVY010000030.1 GCA_018060515.1 Anaerolineaceae bacterium
GATCAGGTTCGCGATGAGCCTTTTCTGATCATCCCGTCTAAGGCGCGTATTCGGAGAATGGGGATACCCGGTAATGCGTTGATCCCTTCTGCGCTTGCGGCTATCGTGCTCAATACCGGAGAAGAGGAGCGAGCCTTTATTTGGGTGGCTTACACAGGTTCACACCGTTTCAAAGAATCTGAAATACGGTTTCTCAATACGCTTGCCGGGCAAGCCCTACTGGCTGTAACCAATTCGCAGCTCTATATGAAAGCTGAAATCGGTAAGCGCCGCCTTGAATCTGTGCTGGCATCAACTCCAGAGCCTGTGATGGTTGCCGGAGAAGATGGAAGCATGTTGATCAGCAATCAAGCCGCACGGCAAATGGACTTACTGGTTGTGGCCAATCAGGGTTCCACTGATGGCAGCGGAGAAATCGTTTCTAATGTTTTGAAGGAATTCATCACCGGCACGAAACCAAACGAAAAACGGGTTGAAGAGCTGCAATTGGAGGATAATCAAATCTACCTCGTTTCAGTTTCACCGGTAGAGGTGGAAGGCAAGCACATGGGTAAGGTTTGCATGCTTCGCGACGTAACTGAATATCGACAGCTTGAGCGAATGAAATCGGAATACGTTTCTGCAGTCAGCCACGACTTAAAAGCGCCACTGGTATTGATCCGAGGGTATGCCTCTATGATGCCGATGGTTGGCGATTTGAATGAACAACAGCGAGATTACTCACATAAAATATTGGAGGGAATCGATGAGATTACGCGTATGTCAGATAATCTCCTTGATATGCGGAGAATTGATTCAAGCAACCAATTAAAAATTGGTCCTGTCTCACCAGCCGTGCTGTTGGATGAGGTGATCAAAGAAATTGAGCCGCAGATCAAGCATCGTAAAATACAGGCTTTACGCGAGTTAACCTTGGCTCAAGACGTTATGATCGAGGCTGACCAGGTGTTGTTGGGGCGGGCGCTGTTCAACCTGATGGATAACGCGATTAAGTTTTCACCTTTAGGCGGCAAGGTAAACCTGCGTTTACAGATTAATGACAATAACGTGGTCTTTGAAATTCAAGATCACGGACCGGGAATTGCGCCGCTCGATTTGCCGAACCTTTTCAGTGGGAAGAAACAACTCAATGGGGAAAAAGAAAACAAAGAGGCAGGTGTTGGACTTGCAATTGTGAAAACCATTGCAGAAAGACACCATGGTAAGGTTTGGGCAAACAGCATACTAGGGAAGGGAAGTACGTTTTACCTGGAAATTCCCAGAAGATTTCAGACAAAGAGCAAATAATCCAGAACACCAAATGTAAAAAAAGTAAATATTTATGGTACAATACCAGATTGCATGTATAAAATGGCGGTATTTGTCTTTCGATTGCAACATCATGAACTTGACACTGCCGATTCTAAACGTGACAGTTTTACATTCAGGAGGCATTAGTGGAAACAAAAAGTTTAGTCGCGCTCCGGATCAATCTCGCATCCCCTGAAACAATCAGAAGCTGGTCGTATGGTGAGGTAATAAAACCCGAAACCATCAACTATCGCAGACTGCGCCCTGAAAAGGACGGTCTTTTCTGCGAGGCGATTTTTGGTCCCTCAAGAGATTATCAATGTTATTGCGGAAAATACAAGAACCCCCGTTACAAAGGGATTGTATGTGATAAGTGCGGCGTAGAAGTCACCCGATCTTCTGTTCGCCGTGAGCGTATGGGTCACATTGACCTGGCCACGCCGGTGGCGCATATTTGGTATACACGCAGAATTCCTTCTTATCTGGGATTGCTCCTCGACATTTCTCGCCGCAACCTTGATCGCGTTCTTTACTTTGCACAATATATTGTCACGTTTGTTGATGATGACGCGCGCCAAAAAGCACTGCGCAGGCTTGAAGATGAAATCAACGAATCTGAGCTGAAACAAGCGGGACGAATTAATAATCAGATCCTTGAAGTCAAGCAAACTCGCGATAAGAAAACGGCCGAATTGCAAGCCCAGCTTAAACAGATCGAATCAAAGGCAGAAGAACAAATCGCTGCCAAGCTAGAACCTGTGATTCAAGAAGGACAATCGCTTGAACGCCAGCTTACCGAACAATCTGGTCAGGCGGCGAAAAAGAAAATCCTATTCGAAAGTGCTGATGTTCTGATTGCTGAAAAAGGCGAAACTATTTTAGCCAAACATCTATCAGATGTTCAAACCGCAGTGAAAGAACGGTTGGAAGAGATTGAGACGGCAATTAAAAAAGATCTTGGAAACGACCGTGAACAATTAAAGCTATCGATTGAACAAGTTAAAGCTGAAGCTGAACTGGCGATGGCTGAATTGCGCAATCAGTTGGAAGATCAAACCACTGAATCAAAAGGGCATTCAAGTGCCTTGCGCGACGAGCTCGAAGAACTGCGTCCATTCACCTTCCTCACAGAGAACCGATACCGCGAACTTAAATCACGCTGGGGACAGGTTTTTCGTGCGGATATGGGTGCAGAGGCGTTTTATGATGTATTACGTCGCATCGACCTTGATAAATTGGCTGAGGATCTTTGGACTGAGGTTCGCACAACCAAGAGCAAGCAGAAGCGCAAAAAAGCTACCACAAGATTGAAAGTCATCGAATCATTCCGGCGATCTGGAAACCGTCCAGAATGGATGATTCTTACTGTGCTGCCGGTGATTCCGCCTGACTTACGCCCGATGGTTCCGTTGGATGGCGGACGTTTCGCGACATCGGACATGAATGACCTCTATCGTCGCGTGATTAACCGCAATAACCGGCTGAAGAGATTGCTCGAACTTGGCGCGCCAGATGTGATTGTGCGAAATGAAAAGCGTATGCTTCAGGAAGCTGTGGATTCGTTGATTGACAATTCACAGCGTGGTAAGGCGTTATCTCGCCGCGGCAGACGTGAGTTGAAATCCCTCAGCGATATGCTCAAGGGTAAAAAAGGCCGATTCCGCCGCAACTTACTCGGCAAGCGTGTGGATTACTCAGGCAGGTCGGTTATTGTTGTCGGACCGCAATTGAAGCTTTATCAATGTGGCTTACCCAAATCAATGGCGTTGGAATTGTTCAGGCCTTTTGTCGTATCGAGGTTAGTGAAAAATGGTTATGCTCAGAATGTAAAATCAGCCCGCAGGTTGATTGAACGAAACCGTTCTGAAGTTTACGAAGTACTTGAAGAAGTCATTAAAGATCGACCAGTGCTCCTGAACCGCGCGCCAACCTTACACCGCTTGGGCATTCAAGCATTTGAACCCATTCTCATCGAGGGGAGCGCAATTCAGCTTCATCCACTGGTTACCACGGCTTTCAATGCTGACTTTGACGGCGATCAGATGGCTGTCCACGTTCCGCTATCAGAAAAAGCAGTTCGAGAAGCGCGCACGTTGATGCTCTCATCTAAAAACTTGCTCAAACCTGCTGACGGGGAACCGATCATCAGCCCATCAAAAGATATGGTGCTGGGCATTTATTACATGACTGTTCAAGATGATCGCAGATATAAAGGCGAGGGCAGTGTCTTTGCGGATATGGATGAAGTCGATATCGCTTATGCACTGGGGCATGTTGAGCTTCATACGAAGATAAAAATCAATACCATGACCTGGTTTGATGAGAAGCACCGACGGATGGCGAAACCTGAAACCAGGCTGATCGACACAACAGTTGGGCGTGTTCTTTTCAATCGCATCCTGCCTGAAGAAGTTCAGTTTGTTAACACCGCGCTTGAGAAGACAGGCGTAAAAGATTTGATCTCAGATGTTTACGACCTTTGCGGTGAAACTGTGACAACCAATGTTGCCGACGCAATCAAGGATATCGGTTTTGAGTATGCAATGAAATCTGGAACGACCATTGCTCTGGCGGATATTACCGTTCCTGCGGAGAAAAGCGAAATTATCGATAAGTCGCAGGGCGAGGTAGACCGAATTAACAGAGATTACAGACGTGGTTTGTTAAAAGAAGAAGAACGCGACAAGTTGGTTATCGACATTTGGAAGAAAACAACTGAAGATGTCGGTGTTGCAGTGCGCGCCGCGATGGATCCTAACGGAAATCTTTCGACGATGGCTTCTTCGGGCGCCACCAAAGGCGGCTTCGGTCCGATCTCGCAGTTGGCTGGGATGCGCGGGTTAATGGCTGATCCTGCTGGCCGAATTATCCGGCTCCCTATTCAATCCAACTTCCGTGAAGGGCTTACCGCACTTGAATACTTCATTTCAACTCACGGCGCAAGAAAAGGCCTCGCAGATACTGCTCTGCGTACAGCAGATGCTGGATACCTGACACGCCGCCTGGTAGATATTGCCCAGGATCTGATCATTAACGAAGAGGATTGCGGTACTGAATCTGGTATTTGGATGCGAAAATCGGATGATGTTGCTGGCCAGAAAATGAAAGAACGCCTGTATGGACGAAACCTGGCAGCCCGTGTGGTGAATCCCAAGACTGGTGAAATCATCGCTGAACGTGATGAAATCCTTGATCATGACCTGGTTCGTAAAATTACTGATGCCGATGTTGATGAGGTGTTTGTGCGCTCTCCATTAACCTGCGAACTCATCCACGGTATTTGCGCCAAGTGTTACGGAATGGATCTGGGACGCGGTCTGCTCGTTACCTTGGGTTCTGCGGTCGGTACGGTTGCAGCCCAATCCATCGGTGAACCTGGTACTCAGCTCACGTTGAGAACCTTCCACCTTGGCGGTGTTGCCACCGGCGGCGATATCACCACCGGTTTGCCGCGTGTAGAGGAACTTTTCGAAGCCCGCCGTATGCCGAAAGGTGAAGCTGTTGTAACTGCGATTTCAGGTGTTGCTAATATCCTTACCTCCGAGCGAGCCACTGAACAGCGTTTGATTCGTGTCGAACACAGCGAATTGATTTCAAACGACTACGATGTTCCCGAAGAATGGGAAATCGTTGCACAGGATGCCACTGAGATCGCCAGCGGCGAAGCCATTGCCAAAATGGGAGACGCACAGATCAACGCGCAGCATGATGGTAGAGTTCGCGTTGAGGGTCGAAAAGTAATTGTAAGTTATGAGCAAAAAGAGAGCGAAGATTACGAAATTCCGAGCACCTCACGCTTAATAGTTCGAAATGGCGATCTGGTTGAAGCCGGTCAGGCACTAACGGAAGGCTCGATTAACCCGCATACCATCCTGAAGATCAAAGGCCGCGAAGCAGCCCAGGTATACTTGCTTACTGAAATTCAAAGGGTATACCGCGCCCAAGGTCAAAATATTAACGACAAGCACTTTGAAGTGATTATTCGGAAGATGATTGGTAAAGTTCAGGTTATTCGCCCTGGTGATTCGAAATACCTGCCTAATGACGTTACTGACAGGCTGGAAATTCAACGAATTAACGAAGAACTGGTGGCTGAAGGGAAACAGCCGGCCCGCTTTGCTGAGATTCTGCTTGGTGTTACAAAAGCATCGCTAAGCACTGACTCTTTCTTATCGAAAGCTTCATTCCAGCATACGATTAAAGTCCTGGCTGGTGCTGCGATTGAATCAGCCGAAGATCCGTTGTTTGGCCTCAAAGAGAATGTCATCATTGGAAAGCTGATTCCTGCCGGCACGGGTTTTGTTTATGGCAGATTCAATGAAGACGCAAATGCCGCAGAAACCGATGTTGAAGGCGAAATTTCTGAAACCGAAGAACCAATTGCTTCTTAAATCGCTGAAAAATTTTAGAGACACCAAATAGTACAAAACTCCGGATGTTTTTCATCCGGAGTTTTGTAAATTTATTCGAAAAATTGCAAGAGAACCCCCATAAATACTGTAAACTTAACCATATCAATTTTAGCTGGAGAAAAGCATTATGGATATGGGTTCAGTTCGCAAGATCGATATCGAACACGAGATGCAGCAATCATATCTTGATTACGCGATGAGCGTGATTGTCTCAAGAGCGCTGCCTGACGCAAGAGATGGGTTAAAGCCGGTCCAAAGACGTTTACTTTACGCCATGTACGACATGGGTGTGAGAGCAGATTCTGCCTATAAAAAATCAGCAAGAATTGTTGGTGAGGTGCTGGGAAAATATCATCCGCATGGAGACCAGGCAGTTTACGAAGCCATGGCGCGCCTGGCGCAGGATTTCAGCATGCGTAATATGCTGGTGGATGGTCAGGGGAACTTTGGCAGCGTGGATGGCGACCCGCCCGCTGCGATGCGTTATACCGAGGCCCGCTTGACTCCGATTGCGATGGATATCCTCAATCAGCTTGACCGGGATACAGTGGATTTTGTACGCAATTTTGATGATTCGCTTGATGAACCTGTGGTGCTTCCGGCTGCAGTACCCAACATGCTCGTGAACGGTGCATCTGGCATTGCTGTGGGGATGGCTACCAGTATTCCACCTCATAACCTGGCTGAGGTAATTGATGGGCTGTTGTTCATGTTGGATCATTGGAAAAAAATTGATGACATCACGATAACAGATTTGATGAAGCTAATTAAGGGACCTGACTTTCCTACTGGCGGAATTATCCTGCAAGAACACGAACAAGATGAAATCCTTTCGGCGTATGCCACTGGAAAAGGCAAAATCACGCTTAGAGGCAGGCTGAACCTCGAAGAAATGTCTCGCGGGAAAAGCCGCATCATTATCACCGAACTCCCATATATAACCAATAAATCCGCTTTAATTGAGCGGATTGCAGAATTGACGCGTGAAGGCCGTCTCGATGGTATCTCAGATTTGCGCGATGAATCTGACAGGCAGGGGATGCGCATTGTCATTGAGCTGAACAAGGCGGCCGAAGCGGAATCGGTTCTGCGGGAATTGTATAAACGCACACCCCTGCAGACGACATTCAGTATCAACGTACTTGCTTTGGTCAACAACGAACCGAGGGTGTTAACACTCAAGCAAGCCATGCGTGTATTCATAGAACACCGAATTGAAGTTATCAAGCGCCGCAGTGAATATGATCTGAAAAAAGCACAGGAAAGGCTGCATATCCTCGAGGGGTTAAGAATTGCGCTGCAAAACCTTGATGAGGTCATCGCCATCATACGGAAATCTGCTGATACTGAAGACTCACGCAGTAAACTTATCAGTAAATTCAAGTTGTCGATCATCCAGGCAAACGCGATTTTAGATATGCCCTTGAAACGGCTGGCACAGCTTGAAAGGAAGAAGATCGAGCAAGAATATAAGGAACTTGTGCTGCTGATTAAAGACTTGCTTGCGATTCTGCGCTCGCCAGAAAAACAAAGGCTTGCAGCCGCTGTTGAGTTGAAAGAAATTCGCGCCAAATATGCGGAGCGCCGTAGGACTCAGATTGTGAACCTTAAGCAGGGTAAAGCGGCTTCTGATCTGCTTACCGTGAAAGATGTAACCCCGGTTGAATCAGTATGGTTGGTAATTAATGAGCTGGGGATCATCGGGAAACTCAATACTGAAAAAGCTCCACGGATGAGCGGCAAGGATGCTCCAGTTTTCTTGATGCACACCGATTCTCATCAAACGCTTTACCTGGTCGGCAGCCGTGGGCAAACCGCCGCCATTTCGATGCAGAGTGTGCCGGATATAGAGACTGTTGGCGAGGGAATACATTTCTCGAGTATTTCACCCTTACGCGATGTAAAAATGCCGGTGGCAGTTTTCTGCCTGCCGAGCGGTGAGAGGAACAACGATTTATGCCTGACTACAATCACCAGGTCGGGGTTGATCAAGAAATCGCTGGCCAATGAGTTAAGAGGACCTGCCTCTGACTTATTTACATTGGTCAAGGTGAATGAGGACGATGAGTTGGTAGAGGTATTGGTGGTTAATGAAAAAACACAATATCTGGTGGCTACCCGGAAAGGAATGGCAATTCGCTTTGAAGGTGCTGAGGTGAGGGTGATGGGGCTGGTGGCTGCTGGTGTAAATGCCATAAAGCTGGCAGAGGATGATGCCGTGGCAGGCATGGTTGAACTGGCTGGAAAGGGTGACGTGGCGCTGATTGCCAATAATGGAATGGCTTGGCGAATTGAGCAAGAAGGTTTTCCAATACAGGGGCGTTATGGGCAAGGCGTTATCGGCTGCCGGCTTGGTGAGAATGTGGCGATTGTTGGGGTTGCCTTTGGCAAGAAGAATTCTCAGTTTACCTTACACTTTAAAAAAGCTGCCGCAAAAACATTTCGCCTGGATGACATCCCCTTGACCAAGCGAGCAGGCAAAGGAGATCTCTTTGTCCAGCTTTCTACCAATGATCAAATCGAGAGGATTGCCCAACAAACGGAGCCGGTTGAATAAAAACCAATGCTTATTGAAAAAAGCAAGCGCAGATTGAATCTGCCTCCTTTGAGGCAGGTAATCTGATTTCTGCAAGTATTGAACGAATTTCAAAGAGTACCCGAGGTAGAACTCGCGCTAAGCCCTTTGGGCAGTGAGCGGTAAATCAACCCCGGTTGTTATAACTCTCCGTATATCAGGATTGTGAGGGATCAGGCAAAGCTCAGCTGAGGTTTCCGACCAGATTGATTTGAGGTGCGATGGCACGCATGGCGTGGATGACATTCTCGCAATGCTCCCATAGCGGAACCCCAAAGTCTTCCGCTCCATGGGCAATTTCTTCTCGGTTGGCACCGGCAGCGAAGGCTTTGTCTTTCCATTTTTTCTTCACCGAGCTGGCTTCAAGGTCATAAATGGAGCGTGAGGGGCGTACAAGCGCAACTGCCGTTATCAAACCGGTAATTTCATCGCAGGCATACAGTCCTTTTTCGAGCAGGGTGGTTCGTGGCAGGTGCAGATGATCGCCATGCGCCAAAATGGCGTTAATAATCTCATCGGATACACCTTTCTGGCGGAGAATTGGGGCACCTTCAAGCGGATGCTGTTCTGCTGATGGGTGAATCTCCCAATCGAAATCATGCAGCAAACCGGCAATAGCCCAAGTTTCGACTGGTTCTTCCAATTTCCTGGCGTAGAAGCTCATGGCGCTTTCGACAGCCAGCATATGGTGAATGAGGTTTTCATTCTTGACATATTCTCTGACAATGCTCAGCGCTTCATCACGGGTCATAATAACCTCAGATTAATCAATACTAGTGGAAAAAATTGGTTCGGGTTCTCCGAGAACAGGCTGTGGTTTGGTGACATACACTTCCCACACGGCAACTAAAGTGGCTGGTATTTCTCGAACTATCCAGAATTGCCGAGAATGCGCATGGTAATCTCTCAGGTCGGCGATAACACCATTCACATCAACCCCCAAAACTGAACAGGTGAAAATTGCCCGCGGCAAATGGAATTTTTGCGTGACGAGTAAAGCTTCTTTCAAGCCGAAGATTTCACGCGCACGGTAGCATGTATCGTAGGTTCTTCTGCCGGCATAGTCCAGCACAATGACATCTTCAGGCACACCCAAGCTGATGGCATAAGCTTTCATCGATGCCGGTTCGTTGTAATCAACAAAGCGATTGTCACCACTCATTAAGATTTTTTCAACCTTGCCCTTTTGGTACAGGTCAACAGCGGTGGCAACGCGATCCTTAAGGACAGGTGATGGCGAGCCATCCTTGTACAACCCAGCACCAAATACGATGGCCGCTTTAGAAGGAGGGGCTTCCTCAGCGTGGAACATTCTTCCGTTGGCATACCAGGCTGTCAGCAACCTTGGCAGCCCAAACACAACGATAAGCAGAAAAACAGACCATAAGAATAACTTAACCAATACCATGAGTAACTTTTTTATCATCGAAAGAATTGTACCAGCCAATTTAAAGGCAAGCGTTCAGGGATTATCCTTGTCCTTTTTACTGGCAGCGATTGCTGGTTCACATTCGAAATGTCCAATCGGGGTTACCATACTTGGATTCGACCAGCTCAGCGGCCAAGTCCATTTCTTCTTGTGTTGGTTGTCCGGGAACCAGGCTTATGTCAAAAGATTCTTGAAAACCTTTGATTACTGCCTCGCTGACGGTTGCCCAATCCAATGGTGCTTTGAATTCAGTCTCAAGAGTGGTTGCTCTTGTAATCACCTTTAATGCTGCCATACGCCTTGCTTCTTCTGATTCATAGATCAGAACATTGGTGATACGGCTGATATCCCCGGTAATTGGCAACGAACCATGCTGCAAGATGCCCCCATGCTTTCTTGCCTGAGCTGAACCGATTAATTTCCTGTTATTGGCTGTAATTTCATAATTTGAAGGCATTTCAAAGCATACAGGATTGAGGGTTTTAGCGGGTGCATCTCGCTCGTAAATTTTTTCACTTACGGCAGCGATGCCAAGGTTGACCATTGAAGCCAGTAATGCGCTTGAAATAATCCGATAACTGTCTAACAGGCTGCCTGAAAGTAGTGGAAGATTCTGCGCGGTTATCACAGCGTAGGTAAGCTCATCAACATGTAAAATGGCGCGCCCGCCGGTTGGTCTGCGGACCAAGCCCCAACCAGCGCGTTCGAGTCTTTCCAGGTCAACATCGCTGGCAGGCTGTGAAAAACCGAGCGAGAAGGTTGCCGGCTGCCAGCCGTACAAGCGCAGAGTAGGCAAAGAACTGCTCTGAGAGGCTGTCATTAAAATTGCTTCGTCCAATGCCATGTTCCATGCGCCGGTTTCAAAATCCGAAAGGATAAGTCGCCATGTATTTTTCATAATACCCCATTCTACTATTGATATTTGTTTATTATGAATGGTCAGTTGATTTCTGATTTCAATCAAGTCAATTCAGGCATTAATAACAAAGGAATTGAGAGAGTAAAGGTAAAATTTTTGCGAATTCCAAGGCTTTATCGTGATAGTAGAGAAATTTCTGCACCATAACCCTTTACCAGTAGATTACTCATAAAGACAGATAGGGTGACTTAATCCTTCGATAAAAAGAGACAAGTGGGCCTCCAATTATGGGGACATTTTAACTTTGGTAAAAGGGGACATTTTAACTTTGGTTTAACAACTAATGCGCGCACCTTGACAAATCAGAGTAGTCCGGTTAACATCCCATTTGTATGAGAAAAAACCATGGCATAAATTGGGTTTATTGGTGAAAATTCATGAAGGGGATGTTGATTTCAATCAGTTTTTGCATCCGGCATACGGTTAATCCCATTTTGGGATAACCGTATTATAATTGTGTTTTGCTGACAGCAGAGGAGGTGGCTATAACAAACCCAAATCCTTTGATAATCAGAAAATATAAATCTTTACCATATTTAGAGGAGAAAGAAAAAATGAAAAAGCTGTTCCCTGTTTTTAGTGTGCTGCTGATCGCTGCCCTTTTCCTTGTGGCATGCGGCAAACCAGCCACCCCACCAGTGGCTACTGAAGCCCCTGTTGTCGAGACTGAGGCCCCAGTTGTTACAGAAGCTCCAGTTGTTGAAGCCGCCCCTGTAACCATTAATCTGTGGACCAAAGAAGGCGAAAATGATGGTGGTTTCCAATATGTAACCGCTCTCACTGACGCCTACACCGCCGCGCATCCGAACGTGACCTTTGTTGTTACCAACAAAGAAGTTGAAACCTTGCGCGAAGACTTCCAGACCGCCAGCCTCGCTGGTGCAGCCCCTGAACTGCTCTGGACTGTTTCCGATCATCTTGGCCCCTTCACTGCTGCTGACTTGATTCAGCCGGTTGACAGCCTTGTTGACCTGTCCCTGTATGTTGGCAGCGCAACCGAAGCTGTACAGACCCCTGACGGGCAAACTTGGGGAGTTCCCATTTCCAATGGTAATCACCTGATGCTTGTTTACAACAAAGAACTTGTTGAAACTGCACCTGCCACCACAGATGAGCTCCTTGCATGGGGCGCTGAATTCCTGGCTGCCAACCCCGGTAAATCTCCATTGGTCTTCAATCAAACTGAAGCCTTCTGGTTTGTTCCCTGGTTGGGCGGTTTCAACGGTTCAGTCTTTGCTGATGACGGCGTGACCCCGACCCTGGACACCCCCGAAATGGTTGCAACATTTGCGTTCCTGGCTCAAATCAAAGCTGCCGGCATCATCCCCGCCGAGAGCGATTATGATATCTCAGACGCCATGTTCAAAGAAGGCAACGCTGCCATGATCATCAACGGTGACTGGTCACTTGGTGGATATAAAGAAGCATTGGGCGACAAACTGGGTGTTGCACCCATTCCCCAGGTTTCCGCTACTGGCACCTACCCTGCTCCTTTCACCTCCGGTGTTTTCTTCATGGTTCCTAAGGAAGTTGAAGGCGATACCTTGGCTGCTGTTGTTGACTTCATGAGCTTCGCAACCAACCTCGAGAATCAGGTTGATATGGTTACCAAACTGACCCGTCTGCCTGCATTAACCGAAGCGCTTGCCGACCCCATCATCACCGAAGATCCCATCCTGGCTGGTTCCGCTGCTCAGATGAGCCACGGTACACCGATGCCCACAGTCCTCGAAATGCGCTGTGTCTGGGATTCCATCAAACCCGAACTTCTGCCCACCTATGCCGGCTCTCAGGCTCCTGAGGTCGCTGCAGCCAATGCTCAAAATGCGGCTGTAACCTGCATCGCTGGTCTTGAGTAAGAAGTAACTGAAAAAGGAAGGAGATTTTCTCCTTCCTTTTTTTTCACAATTCCATACGCCGGGCTGAAAACCAGCCCGGCAAATACTATAAAAATTGAACACCAGGAGGAAAAATCATGATCACATCGGAAGTGATCCTGAAAAGCCTTGGAGAAGTTGGTACCACGGTCCTCTTTATTTTAGCGGGGACGATTATCATTGAAGTTCTTCTTTACCTGATTCTAATTAAATGGCTTGATTACAAATACGCGCTCCCCATTATGCTGTTGACCCCAGCAGCGATTGGTCTGATCGCACTTGTTGTTTACCCGCTTTTATGGCAATTCCGAATTTCTTTGACAAACATGTCTTTGAGACATTTCAAAGATCCTCAATTCATTGGGTTTCAGAATTATATAAAAGTATTTACTCAACCAGTTCTTAAGCAAAAAATGTTTTTCCCACTTTTAGGCCAGACTGTTCTCTGGACCGTTATCAACGTCGCTTTCCACGTGGGTGGTGGGCTTGCATTAGCCCTCTTGCTTAATCGTAAAATGAGGGGAAAAGGATTATACCGGGCTTTAATTATTCTCCCCTGGGCAGTGCCGCAAATTATCGCCGTGCTCGCCTGGCGAGGTGAATTTAATTACACGTACGGTTATTTCAACGTAATTTTACAGAAAATCGGACTCCAGCCGGTTCAATGGATGACTGCACCTGCAGCGAATTTTATTGCCATGTGTATGACCAATATCTGGCTTGGGATTCCGTTTATGATGGTTACTTTATTAGGCGGATTGCAAAGTATTTCTGGTGAATATTACGAAGCTGCAGAAATGGACGGTGCAAATTCTTGGCAGCAATTCAAAAATATCACCTTGCCCTTGATTCAACCGGTGCTCACACCAGCGATCCTGTTAGGAACATTTTGGACTTTTAACAACTTTAATGTTCCATTCTTCATTAACCAGAACGAATTAGAGAGTTCAGATATTCTGGTCACTGGTCTTTTCAGAGCCGCATTCCAGTATAACCGTTACGGTTTTTCAGCAGCCTTTGCTTTTGTCGTTTTTGCATTGCTTTTGATCTTTACAATTTTCTATATGCGATATACAAAAACATTGAAAGGAGCGTATGAATCATGAGCATTGCTGAAACTAAACGAAAACGATCTTTCTTCCGCAGTACGCGAGAGGATTCGCCTTTCAAGAGGATTCTTATCCACCTCGTCTTAATCATCGCAAGTATCATCGCTGTGTTTCCGATTTTACGCGTTTTTGCTGTCTCATTACGACCTGGTAATCGTTTACTCTCAACCGACCTTTCACTCATCCCGGCTGACGCGACCCTCGATGCATACAAGATAATGCTATTCGACAAACCTTTTCTAAGTTGGGTTTGGAACAGCCTTGCCATTACGATTGCCACAGCGATCATTGGGGTGATTCTTGCTTCAACTGCTGCTTACGCCTTTTCACGCTGGAAGTTCCCTGGCCGTTCTGTTGGTTTGGTCTTTTTACTGGCTACACAAATGATCCCGGCGACCATGCTCATGGTTCCCATCTACATTCTCGCGATTAAACTGAACATGGTTGGCACCTATCGCGGACTTGTGATTGCCTACTGTGTCACGTCTATTCCATTTAGCGTCTGGATATTAAAGGGATATTACGATACGATACCAATTGACCTTGAAGAAGCCGCGCGAATTGATGGCTGCTCACAGCTTCAGGCTTTCTTGCGTGTTTTACTGCCGCTGTCTACGCCTGCGCTGGCAATCACATTCCTCTTTAATTTCATGGCCGCGTGGAATGAATACTTGTTTGCACGCGTAATGCTTGGCTCACAGGAAAGTCTGCTAACCTGGCCGTTGGGTTTGCAGCGGTTACAGGGGCAATTCCAAACTCAGTGGGGCTTGTTCTCTGCAGGCTCCATCATGGTGATGATTCCTGTAATTATTCTGTTTCTATATTCTTCCAAGTATCTGATCTCAGGGTTGACCCTGGGCGGTGTAAAAGGTTAAGTTTTCAATGGATATATTGAATACCCCGGTTTCATCTATGGAATCGGGGTATTTCTTTGAAATGAGCGGAGAAAGGGAACTGATATGAAAAATCTCACAAAATATCTTGCTGTATCACTGATAATCGCATTTATTCTAAGCTCGTGTGCTTCACCAACTGTAATACCTACAAATGAGCCTGCTGTTGAGCAAGATGTGTTGTATTTAAACCTCACCTGGCATCAACATCAGCCTCTTTACTATAAAGATGATGCTGGTGTTTACACCCGTCCATGGGTGAGGGTGCATGCCACCAAAGACTATTATGATATGGCTGCAATGGTTAAACCCTACCCGAACGTGCGCATGACTGTGAATATCACGCCGGTGCTGATGAAGCAGTTAGATGATTTTGTTATAAACGGTGCCAAGGATTATTACTGGGTGTTGGCTGAAAAGCCAGCCAGCCAGTTAACCGAAGACGAAAAAGGGTTTTTGCTTACAAGGTTCTTTGATGCCAATTGGGACAACATCATCTACCGTTTTCCTCGTTATAAAGAGTTGCTCAATCTGCGCGCCGGCACAACCCCAGAGGAAATTGCTGCCGCATTGGGCAAGTTTACTGAACAGGATTATCGAGACCTTCAGGTTTGGTTCAACCTGGCATGGGTAGACCCGGAGTTCCTGGAACAATCTCCATTGAAAGAACTGGTGGAAAAGGGGCGCGGTTTTTCTGAAGAAGATAAGAGCATTTTGTTTGAAGAAATATCAAGAATTATTGCTCTGGTTATTCCGCTGCATAAAGAAATGCAGGATGCAGGTCAAATCGAAGTCATCACCACGCCTTATGCTCATCCAATTTTGCCGCTGATTTACAATTCTGATATTGCTGCAATCGGCAACACCACTGCTGAGCTGCCTAACAGATTTTCATGGCCAAATGATGCGATCGCTCATTTGGATATCAGTGTGGAGATGTATCAAGAGCATTTCGGCAAGGCGCCAGCGGGTTTATGGCCTGGTGAAGGCGCAGTATCAGAAGACATTGTTCCGCTTGTTGCCCAAGCGGGTTATCAGTTCATGCAGACAGGTGAACCGGTATTGGCGCAATCACTTGGTTTGGGTACGTTTACACGGAATGCAGCAGAAACGGTACAGGAAGCAGACGAACTCTATCGTCCATATTATGTTACCTCCGAAAATGGCGAACAAGTGGCTGTGTTCTTCAGAGATTGGGTGTTATCAGATAAATTGGGTTTTACATACTCTCAAACACCAGGTGAAGAAGCCGCAGCTGATTTGATGCAGCGTTTGGAAAACATCCGCATCCAATTGAAAGAACAGAATGCGGAAGGCCCGCATATTGTGAGCATTGTTTTGGATGGGGAAAACGCATGGGAATATTATCCCAATGATGGCAAAGAATTCTTAAATGCGATGTATCGCATGCTTAACGAAAGCGACACAATCAAGATGGTGACGCCTTCTGAGTACTTAAAACTTTACCCGCAACAACGAGAGCTGGATTTTCTCTTCCCTGGTGCCTGGTTCAGCCCAAATTATGATACCTGGATTGGTGAAACTGAAGAAAATACAGCCTGGGATTATCTGGGTAAAACGCGGGATTTTCTGGCGAAATATGATGTATTGAAAACCAAAACCGCTTCACCTGAAGCTCTTGCTGAAGCGCTGGATTATATGTACTTGGCTGAAGGCTCAGATTGGTTTTGGTGGTATGGTTCCGATCAAGATTCTGGCGTGGATACCTATTTCGATGCTGGTTTCCGCGCATTACTTGCCAACGTATATAAATCTCTTGGCGAACCTGTTCCTGTTTTTGTAAATGTCCCGATTATTCCCAATGCACCTGAGCAGCCGGAGCGTGCTTTTTCTGGTCAGAGCACACCCGTGGTAGATGGGCTTGTTGCTGAAGCTGAGTGGGATAATGCCGCTCAGTTTACCGCTGAGGGCTCGGGGGTGGTGAACAGCCTGTACTACACAATGGATGATAAAAGCTTGTATTTCCGATTAGACCTTGAAGAAGTAAACGTAGCCCTTGACAAGGTTGGAATTTTCTTGAGTGTACCGAATGCGGTTGCGTCTTATCCTTTTGCGTTATCCGCTGATGAGGCAGAGAATTTGCTCTTGGGAATTTCTGCTTCTCACTTGTTTGAGTGGACACCGACGGCGAAAAATGCCTATCTGGCGACTGCGAAAGGCTGGGAGGAAAACCAGGAAGCTGAAATGAACGCGGTAATCGGTGCAGAAGTGCTTGAAGTTGAGATTCCGTTGGCATCGTTCGCAGAGCTTTCAGCCGGCGATGATATTCGAGTTGTGGCTTTGGTAGAACCCGGCAGTCAACTCTTACCACAAACCGGTCCTGCCCAAATTGTGTTACCAGATCTGGGATTATCCGAGATTGTTTTCGAAATCCAAGATCCTGAGGGAGATGATTACGGCCCGGGTACCTATCAATATCCGACAGATGCAGTTTTCTCCCCACAAAATTTTGATATTGACAAGTTTTCTGTGGCAACAGATGAGAAAAATGTAATTTTCACTTTCAAATTCTTTGGCGCTGTGCCTAATCCCTGGGGGTCGGGAATCAACCTCTCATTGCAGACGCTGGATGTTTACATTGATAAAGACCCAGGCAAGGCAACAGGTAACCGTTTATTATTGCCAGGAAGAAATGCTTCTTTGGTTGCAGGTGATGGCTGGGATATTGCTGTTTGGGCGGAAGGCTGGAATTATGGCATTTACGCCCCAGATGCAGCCACCGGAGACCCCAAACAACTGAACCTTTCTTATAAGATCATCGTTGACCCCGCATTACAGACCGTCACTTTGAGGGTGCCGAAAGAAGCCTTGGGCGAAGGCGACCCGGCTAATTGGGGTTACGCAGCCGTTGTGCTGAGCCAGGATGGATTCCCTTCTACCGGTGTGTGGCGGGTGAGAGATGTACAGGAAACCGCCGCCCAATGGAAGATTGGCGGCGGCACCAAAGGGAGCAATCAAACCCGGATCTTGGATATTGCCTGGCCAGCAGATGGAAACGGCACTCAGGAAGATATCCTGGGAACATTTAATCAATCTGCAGGATCTGATGATGGCCCAGCAAATGCGGATGATTTTGCCCAGATCCCGTTATTGCTCGTAAAGTAATACCTCAAGAGTACCTGCGGATGGTGAGGATCCGCAGGTATTCCTTTAACAGGCTTCATTGATTGTCAATGTTCGAAAAGTGTGAGAAAATGACAGCGTTTTGTGTCGAAAATCAGAATATGAAATGAGGATTAACCTTAATGACCATTCAAACACCTGACTGGATTCGCGATGCAGTTTTTTATCAAATATTTCCTGACCGGTTCTCAAAAAGCAACCGGGTGAAACGAACCGGATTGGGTTTTGAACCATGGGATTCTCCGCCGAACCCTTATGGATTTAAAGGCGGTGACCTTTACGGAGTTAAAGATCACCTCGATTACCTTTTAGACCTAGGGATTAATGCGATTTACTTTAATCCGCTCACCAGCTCAGCTTCGAATCATCGCTATCACCCTTACGATTATTTTAAAATCGACCCTCTTCTCGGCGGTGATCAGGCGTTCCGTGAGTTATTGGATGCAGCCCATGAGGTTGGAATTCGCATAGTACCGGACGGAGTTTTTAATCATACCAGCCGAGGTTTTTGGCAATTCCATCATGTTCTTGAAAACGGAGATGGTTCACCCTATGTGGATTGGTTCTATTTCAATCCAAACCGATTAAACAGGCAGAAAAATTGGGGGGCATACCCTGATGAACAAGAAAAACAATTGCTGAATAGCGGTGTAGGTTCATATGATGCGATTGGGTACAATGCGTGGTGGAATCTTCCGGCATTGCCAAAATTGAACACCAACACTCAGGCTGTGAGGAATTTTATTTTTGAAGCTGCTGAGTATTGGCTGAATTTCGGGGCTGATGGCTGGCGGCTGGATGTGCCATCTGAAATTAATGACGACAGTTTTTGGCGCGAGTTTCGACAACGTGTGAAAGCGGTTAACTCCGATGCGTACATCGTTGGTGAGATTTGGCATGAGTCTCAACGTTGGCTGCAAGGAGATCAGTTCGATGCGGTGATGAATTACCTGGTTACTGCGGCATTAATGGGCTGGTTGATTGGCGATAACCTGCCTTCGTATGCCTTTCAGATCGGTGATTTCCATAAAGTATTACGCGCAACAAATGCAGCTCAATTTGGCGACAGAATTGATTATCTGCTGAATTTGTACGCTCCTGAAATTAATTATGCTCAATTGAACTTGCTTGACAGTCATGACACACCGCGTTTCCTGACGCTTGCTGGTGGCGACAAAAGTGCCTTAATGTTGGCCTATTTCTTCTTGTTCACATATATCGGTGCTCCTTGTATCTATTATGGCGATGAGATAGGGTTAGATGGCGGACCCGACCCTGAATGCCGCAAATCCTTCCCGTGGGATAACACAAAATGGGATCAGGACTTGCTTGCTTTCATGCAATCGTTGGTCTCGCTAAGGAAAACGCATAAAGCCCTGCGGCGCGGAACTTACGAGAGGGTATACTCTGATCAAGATGTAATCGCGTATTTACGGATATACCAAGGTGAGAACCTGCTGGTGGTGATCAATTCAGGTTCAAATGAACGATTGCTGACCTTTGAAATGCTGTGTCCTGGAAAACCCCCGGTAAAGGCATCGGTTATGTTTGGCAATGGCCAGCTTGGCGCTGTTGATGGATTTGCTAAGGAACTGAAGATTCGTGCGCGGAATGGGATGGTTCTTAAAATCGAATAGTTTCGTTGGCTGGTTCACCTATACGGCTGCTGACTAGGTTAGTGAACCCCGGCAGCCTTTTTTGTTAAAGAGTCAGACGCAAAACCTAGCCAGCTGCACGTGGTAGAATTGAAGCTAAGAGAGCAGTTCAACAGAACTGCGTTTCTGTGGATAACTCCATTGAAATTATTTACAACGATAATGGTTAACAAAAATGACGGAAAATCAACTAAACGGGAATTTTAAGGTTAATTCAGATCGGGAGACGATTGAGCTCGTGTTACCTGATGGCAGGGTATACACTGGTCAGCGGGGGGCTACACTTGCGGAACTTCTCAAGGCGCTGCCTGAATGGAACAACCCGCCAATAATGGGTGCCGTTGTTAATGGTGAACTGCGAGAATTAACCTCCACTGTGGAGATGGACGCACGTTTAAGCCTGATTACGATGCAGGATGATGACGGCGCAAGAATCTACCGCCGGTCAATTACATTTTTACTTGAAGCTGCTTTTGAACAGCTATTTCCTGATCACCTGATGACATTGGATCACTCTGTCTCCGCTGGAGGCTACTACTGCCAGGTGAGCAAGGGTGAACCCTTAACGCATGAGGATATCGATAAATTGCTCGCCAGGATGCGCCAATTGGTGGATGAAGATTTACCTTTTGAACGTCAAGTTGTTCCCATCGATGAGGTGTTGGCTTATTTTTCAGCCAAAGCGTTTACTGACAAACTGCGTTTGTTGAAGTATCGGCAGAAAGAATATCTTGTTTTATACCGCTTGGGCGAACATCGGGATTATCACCATGGTTATATGGTGCCCTCGACGGGCTATTTGCAATGGTTTGGCCTTGAGGTAATGGGCGAAGGATTTGTTTTACGCTTTCCGCGCAGAGAAAACCCCAAAAAAATCACTCCAATGCCAAGTTACCCAAAGCTGTTAAGTACCTTCAGGCAATATGGTAACTGGTTGCAGCGATTGGGCATCGAATCTGTGGGGGCATTGAATGATTCCATCGATGCGGGGAAGATCCGGGAAATCATTCTTGTATCAGAGGCACTGCACGATCTTCAGATCATTGACATTACCCAACAAATCGCCGAACGGTCGGAAGAGGCACGCATCATCCTGATCGCCGGCCCCTCTTCTTCTGGAAAGACGACTTTTTCTAAACGATTGTCGATACAATTGCTGGCACAAGGGTTTTCGCCTTTTCCGCTTGAATTGGATAATTACTTTGTTGACCGCGAGAAAACCCCGAAGGATGAGAAGGGAAACTACAATTTTGAATCACTCGAGGCTGTCGATACGCATCGGCTATCCAATGATCTCAGAAGGTTGATACACGGTGAGAAGGTAAGGTTGCCGAAATTTGATTTTCAAGCCGGAAAGAGCATTACCGGTGAAGAAGTTCAGTTAAGGCGCGACCAAATGATCATCCTTGAGGGAATCCATGGTTTGAACCCCATGTTATTGCCAGAAATCGACGCTTCTTCGACGTATAAAATTTACGTTTCTTGCCTGACACAACTCAATCTCGACCGCTATAACCGCATCTCCACTACTGATACACGTTTATTACGGCGCATTGTGCGTGATGCCCGAGAGAGAGGTTACTCTGCGCAGGATACGATCTCACGCTGGGAATCTGTTCAACGCGGCGAGAAAGAATATATTTTTCCATTCCAGGAATACGCGGATAAGCTTTTCAACTCAGCGCTGGTTTATGAGCTTTCAGCCCTGCGCCAC